>JBFWQN010000334.1:0-6168 GCA_050249405.1 Hyphomicrobiaceae bacterium
GCTGGCGACGTCCGCCTCCACGACCGCCGGGTCGTCACTGTATTCAACCGGCTCGACGAGCGCTCGCGCTTCAACAAGGGGCTGTTCGCCTGGGTGGGCTTCAAGTCGATCGGCATCCCATTCGAAGTGGCAGCACGCGAGCACGGGGCGTCGCGCTGGCAGTTCCGCCGGCTGCTGAGGTTCGCCATCGACGGCATCGCCTCCTTCTCGACGGTTCCTCTCAAGGTTTGGTCGTTTCTCGGCATGCTGATGTCGCTGGTGGCGATCCTCCTTGCTGCCGTATTCCTGGTCAAGACGTTGATCTGGGGCGCAGATGTCCCGGGCTTTCCGTCGCTGTTCATCTCCGTTCTGCTGCTTGGCGGCATCCAGCTCATCTCGCTCGGCGTCATCGGCGAGTACCTGGGCCGGGTGTACGAGGAGGTGAAGGGCCGGCCGCTCTACATCGTGGCGGAGCGCGTCGGAATATCCGGAGGCGTTGGTCTGGACTATCCGACGGCGAGTGACGGCGCCCGAAAGGCCTGATCGAGGACAGCAATGGCGACTGGGAAGCGGGCGAGCGGCCGCGACGCTGCGGCAGACCTCGAGCCGACCCGCCACTGGCTTGGGTTTCTCGCGTCCGGAGCGATCGCGTTCACAGTGGATGCCGGGCTGATGGAGGCGTGCGTTCGCGTGCTCGGGCTGCCGACACTGGTCGCGCGACTGATCGGCGTGGCGGGTGCCATGCTCGCCGCGTGGCTCTCGCACCGGACGCTGACGTTCGCGGTGCGCGATCCGCCGAGCCTCCCGGAGTTGGCGAGATACGTGGCTGCGGCCTCGACGACCGCGTTGATCAACTACGCCGTCTTCGCTGCGGCGATGATCGCCTGGCCATGGGCGCCGCGGATCGGCGTTCTTGTAGCCGCGTCTTGTGTCGCCACAATCTTTGCCTATGTCTCAATGCGTTACGGGGTGTTCCGCCGAAATCGAGAATAGCTGCTCCGGCGTCGTGGGGAGGGATGCGACGGTCCGACGACAGCTATGTGGAGGTACGACCCAACGGGTATTCATCCTCGGTTCAGCATCACTGGCGTTAATCGAGCGCCGTACGCGAGACTCGTCGGCATGAGCAAGACGGAAATGACGGGCGAGCAAGCGTGGCGTCCAGGCGCCTCCAGAAAACCGGTCCACTCAGGAACCGGGCGGTCAACATGAGGGTTCTGATGGTCATGTGTTCTGCAGACCATGCAAGGGGTTACATATGCACGTGGATCAGCTCCGGGAGGCGCGCATGAAGTCGAGTGCCGTCAAGTCCGTCGAGCTCGATATCGACTGGGCCGTACAGACTGTCATGCCCATCGAGTTTCAGGGCCGTGAGCTTCATCTCGAAGCGCGCGCCTACCAGGGTGTCGACGTGCACTGTCAGGCGATGGTTCTCATCCATCGCGACAAGCCGCAACCTTCCGAGTTGCCGGTCGTGCGCGTGCATTCGGGGTGCGTGACGGGCGACATCTTCCATTCGCTGCGTTGCGACTGCTATCCGCAGTTGCAGGCCTCGATGGAGGTGATCACCAACAGCCCCCTCGGCGTGATGATCTATCTGCCGTATCACGAGGGTCGTGGAATCGGTCTCGTGAACAAGATCCGCACGTATGCGCTGCAGGATCAGGGCTACGATACCGTCGATGCGAACGTCGCGATCGGTGCACCGATCGAGGCCCGCGACTACGATCTCGCCGCCCACATCCTGTTCGATCTCGGATACAATCGCATCGCGCTGCTCACCAACAATCCGGCCAAGGTGAATGCGCTCAGGGCGGAGGGTATCACGGTGGTCGAGCAGCGCTCCCTGATCGTGAAGGCGTCGCCGTACAACAAGCGGTATCTCGCGACCAAGAAGGAGCGCATGGCACACCTTCTCTAATTCGTGGCCACACCATCGGAACCTTGCGGGCCGGTCCAATTGGATCGGCCCGTTTTACGTTGTGGAGCCACAGCAGAAGCACAACGCGCGCCCGCTCCCCCCGAGGTGCGGGGCTCATTTTGGCCGTTTGCCGGCGAGCCACGCCCGAATTTCCTCGGCGATGCCGGTGAGCGGATGGAAGGTCATGGCGACCGTATGCCGGCCCGCGGGCACGGCGACGGCGCGGAATAGCACGTTTGCCCGCTCGATCGCGACCGGATGGCCGTCGACCTCGGCCCGCCACCACGGGTGCCATACGTCGTTCAGAACAACCCATCCGCCGTCAGGGCTCGCCGTTTCCAGGACGACGCGCGTGTTGTGATAGGCCGCGATGCGGACCTCGCCCGGCCTGTGCGTGGCGCCAGACTGGGCCGGCGCCGCGAGCAGCACGGTCGATCTGGGGTCGAAATCCGGCCAGCGGCCGGTCTCGAGGATGTCCTCGAAATCGGCAGCGCGTGCCCGGCTCGCAAATGTGGCGCGCGGCAAAGCATCCGCGTTCTCGTAGATGAAGGCGCCGCTGCCCTGCCACACGAGGCTCAGCGCGCCCGGGGGCAGCTTCTTGTCGATCGACTCGACCGGCGCACCCGTCGCGATCCACCGCAGCCCCAGCATGTCGGCAAGACGGGAGCCGTAGGACGGGAGGAGGGGCGAGAATTTGCGCTGATCCGGCAGGCCGACGTGATCCTCGGCTCCGGTGGCGCGCGAGTAGAGGCCGAGCCGGACGGGATTGTAGCCGAGGGTGTTCTCGAGCCGATGGCTCATGCTGGCGTTCGGCCAGTGGAAGCCGAGGCCGGCGAGCTCGACCCGGTCGCGGCGCGTGGCATCGTCCACGACGCGGGCTTGCAGCTCGCGAATGACGGGGCCGCCGTCACGGGGGTCGAGCGCCTGGAACGTGGCGGCCGGCAAGGCGGACGAGCTCGACGGGCCGTTGTTGATGCCGAGGTCGAGCGCCGTCACCGCGACGAGCGCCAGGGCGGCGATGGCAGGCTCTAGTGCGATACGCGGACGCACCCAGGCGAGGACCGCAGCGGCAAGTCCAAACCAGAGCGCAGCGAGTCCCAGCGGCAGCGGAAGGCGCGGCAGTCGGTCGACGCGAACAGCAAAGACGAAAGAGGCGATCACCGCGACGGCGAGGACGCCGGTGACCCCGGCGACGAGACGCCGGGATGGGCGCATCCAGGGCGACGCGAACCAACAGCTCACGACGTAGCCGGCCAGGATCGCGGCGAGCCCGCCGATGACGAACACGGCGTCGGCGGGGCGGCGGTACAGGCTGACTCCGGGCAGCCAGTCGTACATGACGCGAAAGGCCGAAGTGTACCAGCCGAGGCCGTAAAGCAACGCCCAGGCGCAGGCGAGGCTGAAGAAACGGATGTCGCGGTCCCAGAGGCGACCGGAGAGGATGCCGCCGACGACGAGCAGCAGCGGCAGGGCACCGAGATACATCTGACCGACGTTCTGGGCCGTGAACAAGCCCGTGCCAACCCAGGCGAAGCTCGGGGGGCCCCAGTAGTCGGCCATGTCACCTGCGGCGCCAAAAAGTTGGGGCACGAGCAACGTGACGAGCTGGGCAGGGTGCAAGGAGCCGGCGCCGGCTCCGGCGAAATCGATGGTCGGCCGGTTCGACTCGGCTGCGAGCAGCACGGTCATGAGCACGGGGACCGCGATGGCGGCGACGCCAACGATCCCACCCGCGATCAGTGGAGGTAGCGATGCGCGGACACGGGCTCCGGGCGCCTCGTCGGCGAGCCACAGCCAGAGGACGCGCGCCGCGAGGAAATAAACGGCGAGGAGTGCGATCTGGTCGCGCCCCAGCACGATGAATGCGGAGACGAGCCCGGCGCCGATGCCGGCCCAGAGGCTCGGGCGGAGCACGGCACGGTCGAGGAGGAGCAAGGCCCACGGGAGGTAGGCGAGGCTCAACACCTGCCCGGTGTGCTGGATGCGCCAGGCCATGGCGGCGCCGAACGTGAAGGTGAGCGCCGCGATCATGGCGCCTGCCCAATGCCATCCCCGATCTCGGAACCACAGAATGATGCCGGTGCCGCCCGCGGCCATCGTCGCGATCAGCGTCGCGTCCTGCGCCCACGGACCGGGCGACCGGTCGACCAGGGCCAGCAGCAGGTAGGGGGGCGAGAAGATCATGGACTGCGGATCGGCCACCTGCGGCTGGCCGGAGAACACGTAAGGGTTCCACCATGGCCATTCGCCCGACCAGAGGCTCTGCGCGAGAAACTGGATTTGCGGCAGGAAATGCGCTTTCGAATCCCACGGGATCGAGACGTAGCCAAGCAGCCACGGCGATGTCATCAGCGCGAAAGCGACGAGGTAGATCGCGATGGGCAGCGCAAGCGGCCATGGCACCTCGCGCTGGTCCGCGAAGGGGTCGGGCATGCTCGCTCGGCGCATGAGAATCCTCGAAGGTGACGGCTCGCGACAGGAGCGCCGCCGCAAGTCGGCGAGGCCCTGCATCGCGCATTATAGCGCCAGAGAGCAGACCATAGACGGTGCCGGTGCCGGGCGGCGATTTGCCCCGCCAGCGGTGCACAGGCGGGCATTGAGGCAGACGGACGAAGGATGTCCGTCAGACGAGGCCACGCACGGCCGCCACCGCTCGCTCGAGCGGCGCCATGTCGGATCGTTTCGGTCCCAGCATGATGCGCCGCCCGTCGCGGAGCGCGAGGACAGGACCGAAAGTCTTATCGCCGTCGCTGTCCTTTGTTGTCTCGATCTCCAAGCCGGCGATGTCGCTCAGCCGCAGCTTTTCCTCGACGACGCGCGTGGCGTAGCGACGCTCGATGCGCACGCGGCCAAATCGACGGTCGATCTCGAGCGTCGCGTGGCAAAGCTCCCGCCACGATCGGACGAAGCCATAGATGGCAGGCGGGACGATGAGCAGTGCCAGCCAGCCCCACACCCATCCCCGCATGGCCGCCGACAAGTGGGAAAGCACGACGCCGGATGCGATGGGAATGACGAAAATCGCCTGCAACACGATCTGGCGCCTCGGCGAGCCCTCGCCGTTCCTCAGCACCAGAGTGTCGTTCTGCTCGATGATGTGCATTGCGGTTTCTGAGGTTGCCCGGATCCGATGCACAGCCATATACCATCATATTGAACATTGATCAATTGCGATGCGCGCAGCACGTCCGCGACATCTGCACGCTTCTTGCTACGGGCAAGGCAGGTGTGAACGAGCGTCCCATCGCGGGACAAGGGTGAGACGAGGCCGTCCGATGTTCGAGCGCAACAAGATCGACACTGTCGAGCACAGCGGCGTGGCCGTCGCGATTACGACCGACGACGGCGAGCGGCTTACGGGGCGCATCCTCATCCCGATGGGACGCACGCTGGTCGACGTGCTGAACAACACGGGTGGCTTCGTCGAGTTCGAGCCTTGGGGCGGCGAGCGTGTGCTGGTCGCGAAGTCGTCGCTCAGGACCGTGAAGCTCACGCAGGCGCCGCGCGTCGAGAGCCTGAAAGGCCGTACGAGTCAGGATGGCTTCGATCCTCACGCCATTCTCGGCGTTGCTGCCGACGCCGATATCGAGGTGGTGAAGGCGGCCTGGCACCGGCTGTCGAAGGCCTATCATCCCGACCGCTACGCAACGGCCGAGCTGCCACAGGAAGTGATGGACTACCTGTCCGGCATGGCGCGCCGCATCAACGCGGCCTACGCCGCGCTCGAGGTGCCGCTCCAGTCGAGCCGCCGCGCCGCGCAGATGCGCTCGCAGCCGATCTTCACGTCACGTCCGCGGGCCTGAACGCTCGTCCTCGCTGGTCTGGACAGATGGATGGTGCTCGACCATATGCTGGTCGCGGGTGGCTGGGCGTGCCACCCCCGTTCATCGTGGCAGGGCCATGCCGTCCGAGCATCTCAGCTACGCCTCGCCGACCATGCCGCGCTGGCAGCGCGCGCTCGTGCGCGGTATCGAGAACGCGTCGGGACGGCGTCGGTTGCTACCGCTATACGATCGATGGCGACTGAAATGCGCGGGCAAAAGTCCCCGCATGATGAGCGATATGCTCGACCTCATCGGCACATCGCTGTCGATCGAGGGGCCTTGGCCGAGCATCGTCGCGACTGGCCAGCCGCTCGTCATCGTCGCCAATCATCCGTTCGGCATCGGCGACGGAATTGCGCTGTGCGCGCTCGCGGAGGCGCTGGGCCGCCCGTACCGCATTCTCGTGAACCGCGACTTCCTCAAGGTGCCAGAGGTCGGCGAGGT
>JBFWQN010000335.1:0-6154 GCA_050249405.1 Hyphomicrobiaceae bacterium
ACTTGATGGCGGCGAGCGTGGCAGACACGGTCGACGCCCACGGGCAATTCAGATTGCGGCCGACCTGCCCGATGGTGCCCGCAACATCGACCGAGATGGCATCGCCCTTCTTGGTGACGGCAGCTTTCACGGTGAGCGGCGTGTCGGTAATGCCATCGTCGTCGACCGCGTCCTCGGCGTGCCACGTGCCGTCCGGGATGGCCGCAAGAGCCGCACGGAAGCGGCGCTCGGAGTAGGCCATCAGCTCGGTCATCGCCGCCTGCACGGTGGCGACGCCATAGCGGGCGCACAGCTCCGTCATGCGCGCCGTGCCGATCGCGTTGGCCGCGAACTGAGCATAGAAGTCGCCGATGGTCTGCGACGGCACGCGCACGTTGGCCGCGATCAACCGCTCGAGCGGGCCGCCATTCCAGTCGCGATCGTAGGTGTAGCGCGAGGGCGGGATGATGATGCCCTCGGCATGCACGTCCACGGCGTCGGGCGTCATGCCGGGATTGCCGCCGCCGAGGTCGAGGTGATGGGCCACCGTGCCGGCGAAGGCGACGACCGAGCCCTCGTAGAAAATCGGCGTAAAGATGAATACGTCCTGCAGGTGCTGGCCGCCGCCGTAGGGATCGTTGTTGATGTAGAAATCGCCGGGTCGGAGCTCGCTCACGGGGCAGCGGTCGACGCAGGCCCGGAAGATCTCCGACATCGACCCCAGGTGCATCGGGATCAGCTCGGCCTGCGCGACGACATTGCCCTCGGCGTCGAAGAAGGCCGCCGAGGCGTCTTGCGCCTCGCGGACGATGTTGGAGTAGGACGAGCGGATCAGCTTCGTGCCCATCTCTCGCGCGATCGCGATGAGCGCCTGCGAGATGACCGCATAGTCGACGGGGTCGAGGGTCGTGGCCGCCGCTGCGCGCGGCGCCTGTGGCGCACGGTCCTGCATCTTGGGCTACCCCCTCCTGTCGGCTCGGCAGAAAGGGAGCTTAAGCAAGAAGCGCCGCGATCTCCAGCACGACGACAGGAGACGGCCTCGGCCGCCTCACTGATAATAGATCTGGGTCTGCACGGTGGTCCAGGTCGTGAAGGGCATCCACAGCCCCCATCCTGCGGCCGTGTGCAGGAACGATCCCGAGACGCCATTGAACGTGGTCTGCTCGCCCGTGACCTGGCCACTGTACGTGGTGGAGAACGAGAGAAAATCACCGGCATTGAAGCCGACGATGGTGTCGAAGTCGCCGCCGACGAGATCGCCGGCCACGAACGCGTAGCCGTCGTCGCCGTCAGCGCCCCACATATAGTCGGAGCCTGCCCCGCCTACGATCACGTCGGTCTGGGCCGATCCGGTACCGCCGTAGACGATGTCGTTGCCAGCGCCGCCGTACATGCTCGCCCGTCCGCCGGCAGAGCCCACCGCCAGCACATCGTTGCCGTCCTCGCCCAAGAGCACATCGACCCCGGTGACCGAGCCCGCAAAATCACCGGCGAACAGCCAATCGTCGCCCGCGCCGCCTGATGCGGTGTCGGAGCCGTCGCCGCCGTAGATGAAGGTCGCGCCCGTGCCGCCGACGATCGAATCGTTGCCGGCGCCGGCCACCACGATGTCGCCGACCGCCCCCGCCATGCCGGCGCCCGTATCGACCGTGTCGTTGCCGCCCAGCGTGACGATGTAGTCGAGCCCGCCCATGCCGAAGATCGAATCCGCGGCTGCCGAGCCGAGAAGCACGTCCGACAAGCCCGCCGCTCGATCGTAGTCGGTGCCGACGACGATCTCGAAGCCGGCGATCGAATCGAAGCTGCCGAAGCCATCCTGGGCGAAGCCGAGGGCAAGGTCGACGTATGCGCCGGCCGTGCCGCCCGCTGCACCGTCGTAGGCATACGTGAGCACGTCGGTCCCGGTATTGCCGTTCAGCGTATCGCCTGCGCCACCTCCAGAGATGGTGTCGTTGCCGATGCCGCCGTCGATCCAGTCGGCTCCGGCCGTGCCCCCGACGCCACGCACGGCACCGCTGGGCGGCGCGACCGAGACGTGCAGGTCGTAGATGGCGTTGCCGGAGAGGAAGCCGGGCGTGCCGTAGTCGTCGATGCGGATGTAGTAGGTGCCGGTGTCCTGCACGGTGTAGGTGAGCTTCGAATCGAGAGTGCTCGCCGAGCCTGGATCACCGCCGCCAGCGTCGTCGTTGAACGCCAGCTGTGCGAGCGAGGCATCGTAGATGAAAACGCGCGAATCGAGACTGGCCGTCGCATCGACGTCGAGCGTCAGGATCGACCCGGCGTTCACGGTGACGGCAAACCATGGTGCAGTCACGGTGGCCGCGCCACTCGCGAGGTTGTCACGAATCGTCACGTGCGGGATGGTGGTCGCGTCGGCGACGTTGGCATCGCTCGCAAGGCTGAACAGATTGGTGATCGCGAGGGCTGTCGCCTGTGTGGTGTTGCCGGTGGGATCGGTCACGAGGCCGGAGCCGAAGCCCACGCCACTGACGCCGACAATCGACGGGGAAGCCTCGCCGTAGATCGCATCGTTTCCGTCGCCGCCGCTCAGGATATCCGCGCCGCCTCCGCCTGCGATGGTATCGTTGCCGCCGTTGCCATTGATGGTGTTGGCAATCGTGTTGCCGCCGATGCTGTCGGCAGCCGAGCCGCCCACGGCATTCTCGATCGTAGCGCTCTGCGCGACGAGAACGCCGCCATAGATGCCCGTGACGTAGCTCGGCACACCGCCGCCGTTCGCCGCGTTGGCAATGGAGGCCGGCGCGAGATCGATGGTGGAGCCGCCGCTACCCGGGTTGACGATCGTATCGGTGCCTCCCGTATCGTAGATCGTGGTCCAGGACGTCCCCGCGGCGTTGGCCGTCGGTAGATTATAAGTGTTGTCGCCGCTGTTGGTTGTGGTGTTGGCACCATAGATGAACTGCATCGCGGCGATGTCGAACGCCATGGGGCCGGCGGCGTCGCCCCAGTCGTTGGTGGGCAGGTTGCCCTGCTGGCTCTCCCAGCCGTGATTGTACGACATGATCGTGAAGATGTTCTGGTTCAGATCATTGTCGCCGTAGTCGTTGAAGGCCGCGGTCACCCCCGGAAAGATGGTGGAGCCGCCTCCGGTGTCGTGCGGGTGGGCGAGGCCGAGGGCATGGCCGAGCTCATGCACGAGCGTGGCGAATCCGAGCCCACCCGGCTGCAGGCCCTGCGCCGTCCAGCCATATCCGTTGGGATTGAAGTTACCGACGACCTGACCCGTACCGTTCGGGATCTGGTGCGAGCCGAGGCTCCCCTGGTCGGCGTCGTAGGTCTTACGCTCGACGAAATTCGCCTCGCCGGCCGTGAACACCTCCTGGAACGTGACGTTGGCGACAGCAGCCCAGCTCGCCAGCGCGGCGCGGAACGAGGTCTTCTCCGCCTCGGTCCAGGCTGCCGTCGAGCCGGCGCTATCGAAGAAATAGGTTATGGGCTGAGCGTTGCTCCACTTCTGGCCCCAAATGATCCCCTCGAGCATGACGTTGCCCGAGTTGCCGACGGTGCCGCCGTAGGTGGTCATTGCGATATCGGAGGGGGAGCCGGGCGTATCGCCGACCTGCAGTGCCGATGCCGAGGACGCCGTGCCGGCGGCGAGTGCCGTGCACTGGGCGCAGCCGCACGTGTAGGAGCGCTTTGCGGTGCCCGCATCAGTTCCGGTGCCGTCAGCAAAGCTGATGAACATTTCCTGAGCCCCCTGGCGAAACAAATGGCAGTCGGATCGAAACCCCGATGAGACACCGCCGCGAACACGAGTAGCATGTCTTTTCTCGTGCCCGGCACGTCACGCGCCATACAAATGTACGTGCGTATCAGTTTATTGCTCGATTGTGACCAAAGTGTCTTTTTTTCGCCGCGCAGGAGCCCTTGCAAGATGTCCACGAAACCTCGCACAATCTGGGATTGCGGAATCGTAAACAAGATACTAATTGCTGCGATCGCAATCGGGCTCGGTCTCGCGGAGACTACGAAGGTGACATCAGCCAATGAGCCCATCGCAGGCCTGCCCCATGCGGAGGGGCGGACTTTCACCAATCTCGACGATTACCTCTCCCATTTGCACGAGCTATCGAAGATCGGCGTGCCGTATTATGCCGAGGTCGCGCCCGGCATATTCGAGCGAAGGTCTCAGGTCAGGCCGCGCCAGGGGAAGTTTCCGCGCTCGACCCGAGAGGAGCTCGAGCGTCGGTTCGGCTTCGCCAGGCAATGAGCCGGCGCCCCAGGGCAGCAGGCCTCGGCGGCCGCAACCGCGACCGGGGAGGGTGAAGGCGCGGATTGGCGTTGACTTGCAGAGGCACCATCGGCAAGCCTCGCCGACCTGAAGATCGGCGGCGCCGTCATGAAGTTCATCATCCTTTGCTTCCCTCGGACCGGCTCCACACTTCTCGTCTCGGCATTGGGGGCGGTGGGGGGCGTGCGGCAAGGGATGGAGATATTCAATCCTGTGCTGGAGGGCGATGCGCCGTACGTGACCTGGCGCAAGCGCGTTCTTGCCGAGCTCTTTGGAGAACAAGCCTCCTTCCTCGATGCGCACGGCTATCTCGACGGCGAGCGGTTCGAGCTGACACGGCTCGCCGAGCGCTTCTTTGCCGATTTCGACGGCACCAAGATCATGTACGACCAGCTCGCTCTCGAATCCGGCGTGTGGAACTATCTGCGAGCAATGCCCGATCTGCGCGTCATCGTGCTCCGGCGCAACATCGTGGAGGCGGCCGTCAGCTTCCGGATCGCGATGGAGACCAACGTGTGGCACGTGGCAGCCGCCGATGCCGGGCCGTCGCCGCCGCGACTGGTATTCGAGCCGGGATATATCAGCTGGTTCTACGATCACTTCTGCGCACGGGAGAGCCGCGTGACCGCCCTGTTCCCGCGGCAGAACGTGCTCGAGATCGACTATCGCGACCTGGTCGATGCATGGCCCGAGACGATCGGCGCCGCACAGCGGTGGATCGGGATCGAGCCTGTTGCGGTCGATCCGCCGTTCCGTCGCGGCGCGCCGGGAGCGGCGTCCGAGCTGATCGCCAACTACGACGAGGTCCGGGCGCACTATGCGAGCCACCCGGTGCTCGCGCGGCATTTCGCGAGCGCGGCGCCACAGGGGAGGCGGTCGTGAGCGAGAAAAGCGATACGGGAGCCGGCATGACGAGCGAGCAGGTGCTTGCGCTCATCTTGCCGCCGAGCGTGTCGCACGGCTACGGCGGCCACCTCGTCGGATCGGACGGAGCCGACTACATCGACATGGTCTCTGCCTGGGGCGCCAACCTGCTCGGCTATGGCAACACGCGGATCGCGCGGGCCGTGGCAGCGCAGGCCGCCCGCTACACGAACCTCGGCATGGCGGGGCCGGAATTCGCGAAGCTGCAAACGCTGCTGTCGAAGCACGTGCCCTGCGCCGAGGCGATCTACCTTGTGAAGAACGGCTCCGACGCGACGGCAGCCGCCGTGCGGCTCGCGCGCTCCGTGACCGGGCGCGACAAGATCCTGCATCGCGGCTACCACGGGGTGCAGGACTGGTACATGGCCTCGATCCGCAGCACCGGCGTGCCAGCGGCCAGCCGGGATCACATCGTGACGCTGCCGACGCTCGATCCGGCGAGCGTCAGCGTTGCGCTGGCGGCCCATCCCGGCGAGGTCGCGTGCCTGATCCTCGACCCGATGGTCTGGCCATACCCGAATGCCTCGGAGATGGCAGAGATCGCGAGCCTCGTCCGAAAAAGCGGCGCGCTCCTGGTTTTCGACGAGGTCGTCTCGGGGCTTCGGGTCGCGGTGGGCGGCATGCAGGAGGTCTGGGGCGTGAAGCCCGATCTCGCCTGCCTGGGAAAGGGACTCGCCAACGGCCTTCCGATCGCAGCGCTCGTCGGCCGCGAGGAATGGATGCGGCACGTCTACTCGATCAACTACAGCCTGACGTTCGGGCTGGAGGCCGTCTCGATCGTGGCGGCCATCGAGACCATCGGCGAGGTCGTCGAGAGAGGAGTTTGCAAGGAACTGGCGCGGAAGGGGCGCCTGCTGAAGGACGCCTATGCGAGGCTCGTCGGCGAGCGGGGGATCGCCTCGGCGCTCGCCGGCCACGACTGCCGGCCACAGCTTTTCTTCGAAGCGGCCAACGGCACCTCGCCGGAGGTGTGCAATTTCGTGGTGGTCGAGGCGCTCG
>JBFWQN010000336.1:0-6143 GCA_050249405.1 Hyphomicrobiaceae bacterium
AATATCACCGCTGCGTAGATCGGGATCCACGGCAGGTCGAACAGTGCGGAGACGGCGGGGCCGGTGGCGAGGTGGCGGCAGCTGTCGAGATCGCGCAACGTCTGGCTCTGGCCCGAATTGCCGCCGGCTGCGTCGCGGACCAGGGCAGCGTAGGCGTGTCCCGCGAGCAGGCGATCCAACCTGAGGCTCGCCGCCGCCATCACCGAAGAGCGGGCGCGATCGAGACCGGCCAGGGCGGCATAGGCCGAAAGGACGGCGAGGGTCAGCATGAGCAGCGTGGCGCCGCTGCCGCTACCGATGACGCGGTCGTAAACCTGCATCATGTAGAGGGGCGCCGCGAGATGCAGCAGATTGAGCGCTAGGCTGAATGCGGCAGCCGTCACGACATGGCGACGGCACGCCTTCAGCGCCTTTGCGACGAGATCGGAATCCGCTGGCTTCATGTCGCCCGGGCGCGCGCGATGGTGGCTGCGAGGGCGCGGGTCTGGCCGGGCCGAGCGAGAGCGTGCTCGATCTTTTCAGATGACATCAGGATGCTCCTCGGATCATGCCCCCCGGCCTGCTCCAGCCTCAAAAAGTCAGCGAATGATGACCCAAATGTGGTTGCGGGCCGAGAACACGACGCGCGATCGATAAGCTCGAAAAGGATTTTCTGCGCGCAGCCCCGATTTGTAATTCCAGCATGCCGGCGTTTTTCAAATGGCGAGAATAAGAACAAGTCCGGGCGCCGCGCTTCACGTCAATGGCGAGGGCCGGCGCGTGCCGCGTGCCGGGTCTCGACGATCCAGGGCCCGACGGTCACGTGTCCGGACGACGCGAGACCAGCGGCCGCGCGGTGCCGGAACAGCGCTGGGTCGAGGTGGCCAAGCGTGGCCAGCAGGCTGCATTCGGCCACCACCCGGTTGCGGACCGCCTCGGCGAGCTCGGTCTCGGCGGCGAGCACGGCCTGCTGGGCGACGATCAGCTCCTGCACGGTGCGCTGCCCGACTTTCTGCTCGGCAGAGACACCTTCCAACGCCTTTCGGCTCGCCGCCACCTGCGCCTCCAGCGACCGCAGCGAGGCCCGGACCGCGGCGAGCCGCGACCACGCCTGGGCAACCGCCCGTCTGGCCTCGGCCTTCGCGTCGCCGGCCTGGTAACGGGCCGCCGCATGATCGAGCGCGGCGGCACGGATGCCGGCCTCTGTCGCGCCGCCACGCAGAAGCGGCACCGTGACGACGGCGCGGACGGCAAACCCGTCGGGCTCGCTGATGGGAGAGGGAGCATCGTAGCGTCGGCGCCAGCTGGCCTCGATGCCGAGACTCGGCAAACGCTCGGCACGGGCCCTCTCGAGGGCAAAGGCGGCGGCGGCCTGAGTGTGGACCGCCAGCACGACACCCGGGCTCGAGCGCTCAGCCTCGGCGATGGCGGCAGAAGCTGACGACGGCAATCGAGTGGCGAGCGACGGGACGGCAGCAAGCTTTCCCGGTGCGCGTGTCGTCGCCGCCTCGAAGGCGGCCTCGCTCGCCGCCAAATCGGCGGCCGCCATGAGACGGCGAGCGTCGATCCTTGCGAGCGCGGCTTCGGCCTGGGCGAGGTCGGCAGCGGTCGCCTCTCGCGCCGCCAGCATGCGTCGCGTCGCATCGCGCGTCGATCGCAGCAACGCGTGCGTTCTCTCATGGACGGTGACGAGCCGGCGCCCGAGGCGCACGTCAGCAAAGCTGGTCGCCGCGGCAAGCAGGACCTGCTGATCGGTGAGGCGATGCCGCTCGTGCTCGCCGGCGGCCACGGCCGAGGCCTGGCCGACGGCTGCGGCCGTGCGACCGCCGTCGAAAAGCGGCTGCGAGGCGGTGATACCGAACCCTGCGGGGCGCGTGGAGCCCGTGCGCTCGAGGCTCGGGGCCAGGGCCTCGGTGGCCAGGCCGAAGTCGGCCGAGGCCGTTACTGTCGGAAGCCAGCCGGATCGGGCGATCGCGACGCCCTCCTCGCGCGCGCCCGCTGTCGCGCGTCCTGCTGCGACGCGTGGGCTCTGGGCCCTGGCCGTGGCGAGCACCTCTGCCAGGGTCTGCTCGGCACGGGCAGGCACAGCGGCCGCAGCGATGCTCAGCGCGGCCACGGCCCGTGCGGACCGCACCAGAAGGCCAAGCTTGGAGCACGGGGCTACGCTACACAGTTGGCCCCGCCAGATGGCGATCATCGACGCTCGAATTCTGGCTTCGGACCGTCCCTCGAAGCCGGCTGCGGTCTCCCCACCTCCCTATCGGCCTCCGGGCGTGTCGGAATTTCGGCGACAAATCGGGCTTCGTGTGGCGAGAGCGGCGACGTGGCGCCGCGCGGACCGCTTATCGCGGGCTCAGGCGTGGCATTCGGCGACGAGCCATTCGAGGAAATCATGCGATCCCCCAGCGACGGGAAGGATCACGGCGGCGGGGTTGGCATACGGATGGGCCACACGCAGCCATCCGATCACGCGCATGGCTAGAGACGCGCGCGTCTTGACGAAGGCCGAAACCTCGGCGTCGCGCTGGATGGTGCCCTGCCAGCGGTAGATCGAGCGCATGCCGGGGATGATGTTCACGCAAGCGGCGAGGCCCGCCTCGACGAGCGCGGCGGCGATCTCCTCTGCGACGTCGGCGGTCGGAAAGGTCGTGTAGATCAGAACGGCAGCCGACGCGCCGTTTACTCCCGTCACGTTTTCTGGCACTGCAATACGTCTCCTCGAGCGGGGAGCCAGCCTGGGCGTCTCCGGGCAGATCCGGATGCCCGAAACCATGCCAGAGCCGAAACGCAAGTTCGAGCGGATCGCTTTCATCGCGAGCGACACGCCGGAGGCTCGGATCGCCAAGGAGAGCATGTCGGCGCGCTACGGAAATGCAGAGATCGCCGAAACCGACGTCATCGTGGCGCTGGGCGGTGACGGTCTCATGCTCGAGACCTTGCAGCGCCACATGCACGATCGGATTCCGATCTACGGCATGAACCGCGGCTCGGTTGGCTTCCTCATGAACGAGTATCGGGAGGAGGGCCTGATCGAGCGGCTCGAGCGCGCCGAGCTCAGCCGCATCCATCCCCTGGCCATGACGGCACGAGACGAGCACGGCCGCGTGCATTCCGCGCTCGCCATCAACGAGGTGTCGGTGTTCCGCGAGACGCACCAGATCGCGAAGCTGCGCATCTCGATCGATGGCAAGGTGCGCCTGGACGAGCTCGCCTGCGACGGTCTCCTTGTGGCGACGCCCGCCGGCTCGACAGCTTACAATCTCTCGGCCTACGGGCCGATCCTGCCGATCAACGCACGGCTTCTCGCGCTGACGCCCATCTCGGCATTCCGGCCACGGCGGTGGCGGGGCGCGCTGTTGCCGGCGGCGGCGCACATCGAGATCGAGGTGCTCGAGGCGGAAAAGCGTCCTGTGAGTGCCGTTGCCGACAACATCGAGACGCGGTCGGTCATTCATGTGGCCGTGGCGGAGGCGCCCAAAACCGAGATCCTGATGCTGTTCGATTCGGGGCATAGCCTGGACGAGCGAATCCTGTCGGAACAGTTCCGATACTGAGGCGTCCGGCGTTGTCAGAGCATGAGCGGACGGTTAAGCACCGAGGCGAGGCCGGGGGGCCGTCGGCCGGCGGGGGCGAGCGAGCGTGAGCACGAGCGGCATCGAGAATTACTTCGTCGGCATCGGCGCCCAGAAGTCGGGGACGACGTGGCTCGCCCGCATGCTGGCCGCGCATCCGGACATCTTCGTCACACCGGTCAAGGAAATTCACTACTTCGATCACATCCGCGGCCTCACCGAGCAGCTTTCCGACAAGAAGCGGCGCTCGCGTTATCGTAAGTATTTCCAGCGCATGTGGACGCAGTGGAGCCGGTTCCCGGAGCACCGCAGCCAGCGTCCATGGTGGCGCGACTACATGGGCTCGCCGATCGACGACAACTGGTACAGGCGGCTGTTCCAGCATCGTGGCGAGGCGACATTCGCCGGCGAGATCACGCCCGAGTACGCAATCCTGGGCAAGGACGGTCTCACGCACATCAAGCGGCTGGCGCCCGAGGGGCGCGTGATCTTCATCATGCGCAATCCCGTGGACCGGCTGTGGAGCCAGGTGCTGCACCAGTGCCGGGCGCGCGGTCTCGATGCCAACCGGCAATCGACCGAGGCCATCGCCGCGATGCTGGCGGAGCCGCGCTTCTCGGAGCTTGCCGACTACGCCCAGACGCTGGACGACATGGCAGCCGTGCTCCGGCCGGAGCAGACACTCGCCCTGTTCTACGAGGACATGCACGCCGACCGCCTGAAGGCCCTCGAGCAGGTCTGCCTGTTCATCGGCACGCGCTTCGAGCCCAGTTACTTCAGGGAGCTCGGCCGCCGCTTCAATCGCAGCCAGCAGGCGGCGCTGCCTCCCGCGGTGCGGGCACATCTGCGCGAGCTCTGCCGGCCACAAGGCGAGGCGGTGCAGACCCGCATCGGACGCGTGCCAGACTCCTGGGAGCGCGAGCTTGGCCTCGGCGCGGCTCGTGCCGCGAATTGAGTCCGGCGCAGGCTGGAGGGCAGGCCTGCGCATTGCCGTCACATTCGGCGTAAAAAGTGGAGCAAGGGTCGCCGCCGCAGGGGGGTGAGCGGCGGACGCGCTACCGGCGACGGCCGATTTGCCTCGGCACGCCTCCGGTGCGACCTTCACGCGTCACATTCGGAGGGGCCATGCACAAGGGGGGACTCGAGCAGCTTCAAGGCGTTCTCGACGGAGCACGCGCGCTCTCGGCGCGTGAGCACACGGATTCGGCGACGCTCGTCGCCAGTCTCCGACAGATCTACCAGACGATGTTCAACGTCGATTTCGCCGACTACGACGTGGCAGCCGTGCGCGATGCGGCGCCGCAGCTCAGGCGCGAGATGATGGCGGTGCAACTCGATCTGAGGGGCCGAGTCCCGGCCTGGGCGGCGGCCGGGCTGATGACGAGACCGGCGCAGGCCGCCTTGCGCGACGTCTTCCGCGTTATCCGCTATGCGCGCGATCTGGTCGCGGAAATCGCGCTCGGCCACCAGAGGCTCGATGCGCAAGCGACGGTCGCCGTCGCGTTCGCGGATGCCGGGTTTTTCCTCGAGCCCAACCCGAGCTTCGGGAATGGCACCGTCGCGCTCAGGCCCGGCGACGTCGTCCTGCAGCGTGGCCGGGTGCACAACAGCGCTGCCATCGCCCGCATCGGCGACATCGATTCGCAATTCAGCCACGTCTCGCTCGTGGGCGAGGCCGGTGACGGCAGCCCCATCATGGTCGAGGCGCTGATCGAGGACGGGTGCATCGTCTCGCCGATCCAGAAATCGCTGGCGCACAGCGTGGCGAGAGCGGTGGTGTTCCGCCACAAGGATGCCGACCTGGCGGCGCGGGCGGCCGAGCTCATCCGCGACCACGTGCTCGCTGCCGACGGGGAGCAGCGTCCGCGCATTCTCTACGATTTCTCGATGGAGCTTGTGGGGTATCAGGAGCTGTTCTGCGCCAAGCTGGTGCGTCTCGCCTACTCGATGGCCTCGACGGGCGACGTGCAGATCCCGAGATATCCGACAGTGCTCGACATGAGGAACCGCGACTTCGTCGGCCGCATCGGCGTGACGGCCACCGAGACGTTCGCTCCCGGCGACATGGAGCTGGAGAGCGATTTCGACATCGTCGCCGAGTGGCACGACTACCGGGTCACGTCCGAGCTGAGGCTGAAGGACATGATCATGACGAAGCTGTTCGAGTGGATGGACAAGCACGGCTATCGCTTCGAGCCGACACCGGCGATCGAGGCGGTGGCGCTGCTCGGACGGGTCTCGGCGCATCTTCCGGATGCGGTACAGGAGATCACGCGCGGGCTCTTGGCGAAGGTGCCGCCCAACATGAGCGCGTCGGCGATCGCGGCCGTGGCCATGCTGCACCGGACCGCGGAGGAGCTTTATGCCAAGCTGGCCGAAGCCGAGCTCGATACGATCGCCCGCACCGGCCGACAGATGCATCCGCGCGAGGTGCTCGGGAAGCTCGAGCGCTACAGGGCCGAGCTCGGTCCGCGCATAGGCTATCTGGTGCAAATGGGATAAATGGTGACCAGGCTGCTCCGGTGCGAAGCCTCCGCTCGGGGGTAACGCGCCGGCTCGCGTCATGCTAAGGATGGCGAGATCAAGGAGCTT
>JBFWQN010000337.1:0-6134 GCA_050249405.1 Hyphomicrobiaceae bacterium
CGGGGTGGGCCCCCCCCCCGCGCGGGCTCGGGCGGCAGCCCGATCGCGCGCGGCGCGCGCGACCTCGCTCAGCCCTTGCCGGCCTTCTTCGCGCGCTCCTCTGCGAACACGTCCTTGGCGAGGTAGATCGCCTCGCGGATCAGCGGCACGCCGACGTAGCCGGACATGTGGAGCAGCACCTCGACGAGCTCGTCCTCGGTCCAGCCTTCCTTCAGGGCGAAGCGCAGGTGGATATCGAGCTCGTCATGGCGTCCCATCGTGGCGTCGGTGATGACGCAGATGAGCGCGCGCAGCTTTGTGCCGAGGGCCGGCCGCGCCCAAAGCGCGCCGAACACCGTCTCGGTGGCGAGCTCGATGAACTTCTGGGTATGCGGATCGGCCGCATACTCCTTCATGTTCTTCTCGTACTCGGCATCGCCGCGCAGCTTGCGGCGTACCGCTTCGCCCTTCTTGTAGAGCTCGCTCTTCTCGGTCATGGGAAAGATCTCCTTAGCCGCCCGTCTCAGCGTCATGCCCGCGCGGGCGGGCACCCACGACGAGCCTCGAAGTGTTTCGACCGCTCGTGGGTGCCCGCCTGCGCGGGGATGACGAACGGTGGGCGTGGCTGGTGCTACCGCGGCCCGAGCTTCACACCGCACATCTCCTCGTAGAGCTTCACGACAGAGGCGCCGTCCTCCTTGTTGAGGCCTTTGGCGCGGGCCATCTGGTAGACCTGCTGACTGACGTTGGCCATGAACAGTGGCACGCCGAGCGCCTTGCCGAAGGCCGTCTCGAGCTCCTGGTCCTTGTAGGAGATGTCGACCGTGCCGCCCGGCGAGAAATCGCCGGAGATCATGCGGGGCACGCGCATGTCGGCAGCGAAGCTCGCCCCGGTGGAGACGCGGACCACCTCGTACATCACCTTGGGGTCGAGGCCGGCCTTGGCGCCCATGACGAAGGCCTCGGCGAGAGCGACTGTCTGCGTCTGGATCAGCATGTTGTTGACGAGCTTCATGGCCAGGCCCTGGCCGATGCCGCCCACGTGGAAGACGTTCGCCGACATGGCCTCGAAGGCCGGCATCCAGCCTACGATGTCGGCTTGCTCGCCGCCGCAGATGATGGAGAGCGTGCCGTCGGCCGCGCGTGCCGAGCCGCCGGAGACCGGCGCATCGACCATCGTGATCCCCTTGGGGCGAAGCTCGTCGTGCAGGCGCCGCGTGGCGATCGGGTCGATGGTCGACATCATGGCGATGGCATGGCCCGGGGCGGCGCCCGCGAGCAGTCCGTCCGCTCCCATGACAATGCTTTCGGTCTGCGCCGTCGTCTCGACCATGGTGATCACGCGCTTTGCGGCGCGCGCCACCTCGGCCGGTGTCGGGACGACGGTGCCGCCCTTCGCGGCGAGCGCGGCGGTCCGGCGCGGATCGATGTCCATGCCGACGACCTCGAACCCGTTCCTCAACAGGTTCGCGGCCATGCCGCCGCCCATGGAGCCGAGGCCGATGAAGCCGATGGTGTCGGTCATTTGGTGCCTCCACGATGCTGTCGCCGCGGAGCTTGTCCCGGCGAGTCATTCGTCCGCTTGCTCGGGCGTCGCTGCCCGCTGTGCCCCGGCAGATGCACCGGGACGACACGTGTGGATCAGTGGGTCACTCGGCAGCCCGCACCTTCTCGAACGTCGGTGCCTCGGGCACAGGCAGCTTGTGGACGAGCGGGATCACCTCCTCGGCGAAGCGGCGCATCATGCGGTGGCGTGCCTCGCGCTCGACTCCGTGCATGGCATTGGAGAAGAGGATGTAGTTGAAGCCCAGGGCACGCAGCTCGTTGATGCGCCGCGCCACCGATGCGGGCGAGCCGACGAGGCTGCGGTCGAGGATCGGGTCGTTCTGGGCGGGATCGCCCATCAGGCGCATGTTGGCAAAAATCTTGGCGAACTGCTCGTAGCCCTTGATGTCGCCCCAGGGCGTCGTGTCGGTGGTGTAGTGCTCGGCCTGGAGCTTGTAGAAGCGGGCGAGATGTCCTCGCGCCTCGTCGCGTGCGGCCGCGTCCGTGTCGCCGATGAAGCACTTCGTGGAGACGGGAAGGGTCGCGTCCGCGGAGAGCAGGTGGCCCCTGTCGGCCATGCGGCGGCGCCAGCGCTCCAGGATCTTGGCCAGCATGTAGTCCGGGAACTGCGACAACGACAGTGGCGCGAGGCCCATGTCGGCCATGATCTCTGCCGACCCCGGCGAGCCGATGGCGCCGAAGAAGTCGATCTTGCGGTCCTTCTCGACGCGTGGCCGCACGGTGATCGGCCGGTCGATCGTCGTGAACTTGCCGCGATAGGTGAACGGCTCACCCGCGAGCGCGAGCCGGGTGATGTCCCAGCACTCCTGGAAACGCTCGCGCGCCTCGTTCATGTCGATGCGCAGCGCGTCGTACTCGAGCTTGGCCGTGCCCCGGCCCATGCCGATGTGCAGAGGCCCCGTCGCGACGTTGGCCAGCATGGCCAAGTCCTCGGCGAAGCGCACCGGGTCGTACCAGGGCAGCACCATCACCGCCGTGCCGAGGCCCATGCCGGGCACCGCTGCCGCGAGATGCGACAGGAGCATCAGCGGATTGGGCGTCGGGTAGTAGTCCGAGAAGTGATGCTCGACGAGCCAGACCGATTCGTAGCCGAGCCTTTGCGCATACTGCGCGTCGGCGATCGCCTCGCGGTACATCTCGGCGTCGCTGGCACCGAGGCGGCCGACGGCACCGATCTGGACGGCGAAGCGCGGGGCCTGGCTCATGGCAATCCCTCCCTTGTCATGTATGTCTGGACAAATGCTAGCCTAGCCTTGCGAGAGCTGTCACGCGCCTCGCCCCATGCGAAGGTGTGCAGGACGCTGCACGCGTGCAACGGCCGAGGAGATCTCATGACCAAGGTGACGACGCTCGAGGAGCTCGATGCCCTCTACGGGGCGCCGGTGGAAGCGGCGATCGTGAAGGAGATCGACTACATTTCCGATCACTACCGCGCCTTCGTGGAGAAGGCGCCGTTCGTGGTGCTCGCCACGGCCGGTCCGGAAGGGCTCGACTGCAGCCCGCGCGGAGATCCTGCCGGGTTCGTGCGGGTGGTCGACAGGAAGACGGTGATGATCCCGGACCGGCGCGGCAACAACCGGATCGATGCGCTGCGCAATATCGTGCGCGATCCGCGCTGCGCGCTGCTGTTTCTCATTCCCGGCATCGGCAACACGCTGCGCATCAACGGCACGGCGGAGATCGTCAACGACGCCGCGCTCAACGAGAGCTTCGCCTTCAACGGCAAGCTGCCGCGGACGGTGCTGAAGGTGACGGCGGACCGCGTCTATTTCCAATGCCCGAAGGCGCTCGTGCGATCGCGGCTGTGGAGCCCCGAGGCGCATGTCGCGCGCTCGGAGCTGCCCTCGTCGGGCGAGATTCTCGAGGCGCTGTCGCAAGGCCGCTTCGACGGCAGATCCTACGACCTGAACTACCCGAAGCGCCTCGAGGAGACGATCTACTGAGCCCTATACCGAGCCGCGGCCATCCACCTGATGCGGTGGAGGTGCTCGACGCCTCGGCTCTCATGCCTTCGACACGATGGAGATCAATCGGATGACCACGTTCGTTCTCATTCACGGTGCTTATCAGGGCGGCTGGATCTGGCAGCGGATCGCGTCCCGCCTGCGTGCCTCCGGGCACGCCGTCTATACGCCGACCCTCGACGGCTGCGCCGAGCGCAAGGGCGCCATGCGCCCCGGCATCACCACCGAGACGCATGGCGAGGAGATCGCGCAACTCCTCCATTACGAGGACCTGAAGGACACGGTCCTCGTCGGCACCTCGTCGGGCGGCATGGTCATGGCGACGGCGGCCGAGCGGGCGCCGGACCGCGTGGCGCGCGTCGTCTTCGCCGATGCGCTGGCCCTCTTCGACGGCGAGAAGATCCGCGATATCGTCAAGCGCCCGGCCTCGATCGAGGGCGACGTCGCGATCGGCCCGTCGCGCGAGGATGCCGAGGGCCGTCTCTTCGCAGGCCTCGACGAGACGACGAAGCGCTGGGCCGGCGAGCGCGTGACCCTGCACCCGCGCGCCTGCTTCTATGAGCCGGTGAAGCTGCCGAGGTTCTGGGACATGCCGTGGAAGGCATCCGTCCTGTATTGCAGCCAGGCGCCGAATCCGGGAGAGGCGCACATCCGTCGGTCCTGCGACAAGCTGAAGGCGCGCTGGCACGTGCTCGATACGGGCCACTATCCGATGTTGTCGACCCCGGACCAGCTCACGCGCATCATCGTCGAAGGCTGAAGTCCGGACAGCTTCCGGGCTTGCCGTCGCCACCTCCGGTGCTACGTGTCGTGACAGGCACGGCGAAGGAGGCGGTCGATTGGCAGCAGCGGACGTCAACTTCGAGCATTTCGTCGATCCGCTGCTGATTCTCGGCACGGCCGGCGTGGTGGTGCCGATGGCGCGCCGGCTGGGGGTGAGCCCGGTGCTCGCCTATCTGGCGGCGGGGGCCCTGATCGGCCCCCAGGGACTGGGCTCGCTCAAGTACGAGTGGCCGCTGCTGCGCTGGCTCACCATCCGCGATGCGCAGAACGTCGCGGGCTTTGCCGAGCTCGGCGTCGTCTTCCTGCTGTTCCTCGTCGGACTCGAGCTATCGTTCGAGCGCCTTGCAACCATGCGCCGGCTCGTTCTGGGGCTCGGCGGTCTGCAGGTGGCGATCACGGCCGCGGCGATTTTTGCTGGGCTGATGGTCGCGGGCATGGGGGCGCCGGCAGCGCTCGTCCTCGGTCTCTGCCTCGCCCTCTCGTCGACCGCCATCGTGCTCGAGGTGCTGTCGCGGGCGCGGCGCATGGCGACGGCCGCGGGGCGCGCCAGCTTCGCGGTTCTCCTCGCGCAGGATCTGGCCGTCATTCCGCTGTTCCTGCTCATCTCTGCGTTGTCGGTCTCGGATTCGGGCGGCGTCATCGCGGGGCTCGCCACGGCGCTGCTGCAGGCGGGCGTGGCGCTCGTCGCCATCGTGCTGGTCGGTCGCTTTCTACTTCGGCCCCTCTACCGTCTTGTCGCCGCGCCGGATGCGGCCGAGCTGTTCATCGCCGCGACCCTGCTGGTGGTGGTCGGGGCCGGGGTCTCGGCCGCGGCGGCCGGACTATCGATGGCGCTCGGGTCGTTCGTCGCCGGGCTGATGCTTGCGGAGACCGAGTACAGGAAGCAGATCGAGGCTGTGATCGATCCGTTCAAGTCGCTGATGCTCGGGGTCTTCTTCTTCACCATCGGGATGCGCATCGACGTGCGCGACGTGCTGGCCCAGCCGCTCGCCATCATGCTTTGCGCAGTTGCTCTCGTCGTCCTCAAGTCGGGCATCCTGCTCGGTCTGATGCGGCTCTTCCGGGTGCCGCGTGCAGCGGCGATGGAGGCGAGCCTGACGCTCGGCCCCGGTGGCGAGTTCGCTTTCGTCGGTGTCGCGCTGGCGATCTCGGGAGGAATCGTCACGGCGCGCGAGGGCGGTTTCGTGCTGGCGGTCACCGCGCTCGGGATGGCCTTCATTCCCGCGCTCCACCGGGCTGGCCGGATGGCGGGCGGGCTGGTGGTCGAGCCGCCGCACACGGAGCCGCCCGTGCCGCCCGAGTCCGAGGAAGGACATACGATCGTGGTTGGACACGGGCGCGTCGGGCGTGTCGTCGCCGATATGCTGGAGCGGCACGGCCGGCCGTATCTCGCGACGGACAGCGATGCCTCGACCGTCGCCGCGGAGCGCCGCCGCGGGCGCCCGGTCTACCTCGGCAACGCCACGCAGCCGGGCTACCTCGAGCGGTGCGGCCTCGATCGCGCGAAGGCCCTGGTGCTCACCATCCACGATCAGAGGGCGGTCGACGAGATCGTGGTGCGGGTCCGCAAGGTGCGTCCGGACATCACCATCGTGGCGCGCGCGCGCGATGCCGAGCACGCGCGCCATCTCTATGCGGTGGGCGTCACCGACGCCGTGCCCGAGACGATCGAGGCCAGCCTGCAGCTTTCCGAGGCCGTTCTGGTCGGCATCGGTGTCGCTGTCGGCCCGGTGATCGCCGCCATCCACGAGAAGCGCGACGAGGTGCGGCGCGACCTGCAGGAGGCCGCGCGTGGGGCCGGCCAGGACGACAGCCGGTCCATCCGTGCCAGCACGCGCCCCT
>JBFWQN010000338.1:0-6056 GCA_050249405.1 Hyphomicrobiaceae bacterium
ACGTTCGGGCTCAGGCCCGAGGCCAGGTTCAGCGACGGCCATCCCGTCTCGCCCGAGGACGAGATCTTCTCGCTGGAGGCGCTGAAGAAAGCCAATCCTCGCTTCGCGCTCTACTACAAGAACGTCGTCCGCGCCGAGAAGGCCGGTCCCAACGAGGTCCGCTTCGTGTTCGATGGCCCCGGCAATCGCGAGCTGCCGCTCATCGTCGGTGGACTGCCGGTCCTCGCCCGGCATTATTGGACGGCGAAGGACGAGAAGGGAGAGCCGCGCGACCTCGCCCGTGGCACGCTCGAGGCGCCTGTCGGCGCCGGCCCCTACCGCGTGGCCCGCTCCGAGACTGGCCGCCGCATCGTCTACGAGCGCAAGACGGACTGGTGGGCCAAGGATCTGCCGGTGGCGCGCGGCCAGTACAACTTCGATCGCATCTCGTTCGTGGCCTATCGCGACCGTCTGCCGGCGTTCGAGGGCTTCAAGACCGCCGAGACCGACTTCTGGCCCGAGAACAGCGCCAAGGGCTGGGCCACCGAGTTCGATTTCGAGGCTGCCAAGCGCGGTCTCGTCCGGCGTGAGGAGCTGCCCGACGGTAGCATCAAGTCCATGCAGGGCTTCGTCTTCAACCTGAGGAAGCCGCAGCTGCAGGATCGCCGCGTGCGCGAGGCATTCAATCTCGCCTTCAACTTCGAATGGGCCAACCAGGCCATGTTCTTCGAGCAGTACCGCCGCTCGTCGAGCTACTTCGGCAATTCCGAGCTGGCCTGCCGCGGCCTGCCCGAGGGCGAGGAGCGCAGCATTCTCGAGAAGGTGCGGGACGGCCTGCCGCCGGAGCTCTTCACGGCCGAGTACAAGAATCCGGTCAACGCGGCCCCCGACGATTTTCGCAAGCATATGGGCCGCGCCGCCCGCCTCCTCTCCGAGGCCGGCTTCGAGATGAAGGGCGGCGTGCGCACCAACGCCCAGGGCGTGCGGCTCACGGCCGAGGTGCTGCTCGCGCAGCCGAGCTTCGAGCGGCTGGTGCTCGCCTACAAGGCAGAGCTCGCCAAGCTCGGCATCGACATCTCCGTGCGCGTGATGGACAGCGCGCAATATCAACGCCGCGTGCAGGCCTTCGACTTCGACATCATCGTCTCGAGCTTTCCCCAGTCGCACTCGCCCGGCAACGAGCAGCGCGAGTTCTGGGGCTCGGCTGCAGCTGCCGTCGACGGCTCGCGCAACCTGATCGGCATCAAGAGCACGGCGATCGACATACTGGTCGAGCGCCTGATCTACGCCAAGGACCGGCCCGATCTCGTCGCGGCGGCACGGGCCCTGGACCGGGCGCTGCTGTGGGGCCATTACGTCGTGCCGCACTTCCACTCGCCGGTGCATCGGGTGGCCTGGTGGGATCGCTTCGGCCGGCCCAAGGTTCTGCCGAGACACGGCGGTCCCACGGATGCACTCATCCGCATCTGGTGGTACGACGAGGCGTCCGCGCGCCGGCTCGAGGCCGCGCGCAAAAGCTGAGCCCCTGTGGCCGCGGAGGACTTCCGATGAAAAGCTTGATGGTGTGGGCGCTCGTGGGCATCGCCGCGCTCGCGCCGGTGCTGCCCTTCGGGCCCGCGGCAGCCGAGCCGAGGCATGGGCTGTCCATTTTCGGCGAGCTCAAATACCCGGCGAGCTTCGAGCACTTCGACTACGTCGACCCGAACGCGCCGAAGGGTGGCCGCATCTCCCTCGTCGGCCCGGCCGCGATCCGCACGTTCGACAGCTTCAACGATTTCATCCTCAAGGGCGACGCTGCGCAGGGACTGGGGCTCCTCTACGACACGCTGATGGAAGGCGCCGGCGACGAGGCAGGGGCCATGTACGGGCTCCTCGCTGAGTCGGCCGACCTGGCGCCCGACGGCCGCAGCATCACGTTCAAGCTTCGCCCTGAGGCACGCTTCTCCGACGGCACCCCCGTCACCGCCGACGACGTCGTGTTCACCTTCGACACGCTGAAGGCGAAGGGGCACCCGAGCTACCGCATCATCTTTCGCGACGTCGTGAAGGCCGAGGCCGTCGAGAAGCTGGTTGTCCGCTTCACCTTCCAGGGCGAGCTGATGCGCGACTTGCCGATGGCCGTCGCAGGGCTCCAGGTGCTGCCGCGCGCCTGGTACGACAAGCAACCCTTCGACGAGACGTTCCTGAAGGTGCCGGTCGGGTCCGGGCCCTACACCATCGGCGATTTCAAGCAGGGCGCGCAGGTCACCTACAAGCGGCGCGACGACTACTGGGGCTGGAAGCTGCCGATCAATCGCGGTCGCTACAACTTTGCCGAGATCCGGTACGAATACTACCGCGACCGGACGGCGGAGCTGGAGGCGCTGAAGGCGGGAGGCATCGATCTGCGCGAGGAGTTCACGGCGCGCGACTGGGTATCCGCCTACGATATTCCGGCGGTGAAGGACGGCCGGCTCGTCAAGTTGACGCTTCCGGACGAGACGCCGTCCGGCGCCCAGGGCTTCTTCTTCAACATGCGCCGCGCCAAATTCCAGGACCCCCGCGTGCGCCATGCGCTGGGGCTCGCCTTCGACTACGAATGGACCAACGCCAATATCTTCAACAGCCTCTACACGCGCACCGAGAGCTACTTCGAGAACTCGGACATGAAGGCGAAGGGCCCGCCATCGCCCGCCGAGCTGAAGCTGCTCGAGCCACACCGCGCGAAGCTGCCGCCCGAGGTCTTCGGCGAGCCCTACACGCCCGAGAGGAGCGACGGCTCGGGTAGCGACCGCAAGCTCCTCCGCGCCGCCCTGAAGCTGCTGTCGGAGGCCGGCTGGAAGCTCGATACGAAAGGCGGCCAGCCGCTGGTGCGCAATGCCAAGGGCGAGACGCTCGACATCGAGTTCCTGAACAGCGGCGGCCCGACGTTCGAGCGCATTCTCGGGCCCTATATCAAGAACCTCGAATCGATCGGGATCCGCGCCTCGATCCGCAACGTCGATCCGGCGCAGTACCAGCGCCGCGTCAAATCCTACGACTTCGATGCCATCACGACGCGCTTCACCATGCGCCTAACGCCCGGCATCGAGCTGTTCAACTACTGGGGGAGCGAGGCGGCCTCGATGGAGGGCAGCTCGAACCAGGCTGGCATCAAGGACCCTGTCGTCGATGCGTTGATCGAGAAGGTGATCGGAGCAAGAACGCGAGAGGAGCTCGTCGCCGCCACGCGGGCCATCGATCGCGTCTTGCGCGCCGGCCACTACTGGGTGCCGCACTGGTACAAGGCCGCACACAACATCGCGCACTGGGACAAGTTCGGCCGGCCGGCGGTTAAGCCCAAGTATGCGCGCGGCATCCTCGATACGTGGTGGTACGATCCGGCGCGCGCCGCGCGGCTGGTGCATTCGAAGTAGCCACCACCGACCAAGCAGGACCGGAAGCCTCATGGCCGCCTATCTCGTCAAGCGCCTGCTGCTCATCATCCCGACGCTGATCGGCGTGCTGACGCTCACCTTCATGCTGGCGCAGTTCGCGCCCGGCGGTCCGGTCGAGCGCATCATGGCTCAGCTGACCGGCGCCGACGCCGGCGCCACCGCGCGCTTCGGCGGCGGCTCGGGCGGCGACGTGGCCGGGGCTGCGCGGCCTCTCGGCCCCGGCGGCGATGCCTCCGGCTACCGCGGCTCGCAAGGTCTCGACCAGAAATTCATCGATGAGCTGAAACGCCAGTTCGGCTTCGACAAGCCCTGGTACGAGCGCTACGGCAAGCTGCTCTGGGACTTCGCCCGCTTCGATTTCGGCCGCAGCTACTATCGCGACGTCGGCGTGCTCGAGCTCATCCGCGAGAAGCTGCCGGTCTCGATCTCGCTCGGCCTCTGGATGATGCTCGCCACCTACCTGATCTCCATTCCGCTCGGCATCCGCAAGGCCGTCGGCGACGGCAATCGCTTCGACGTCTGGTCCTCGGGCGCGCTGGTCGTGGGCTACGCCATTCCAGGCTTCCTGTTCGCGGTGCTCCTGATCGTGCTGTTCGCCGGAGGCTCCTTCTTCCAGTGGTTTCCGCGCAAGGGCCTCACGTCCGAGAATTGGGACCAGCTTTCCATTGCCGGAAAGATCCTGGACTATTTCTGGCACCTGACGCTGCCGCTCATCGCGATGGCCGTTGGCTCCTTCACCACCATGACGTTCCTCACCAAGAACTCGTTTCTCGACGAGATCAGGAAGCAGTACGTCATCACCGCGCGCGCCAAGGGCGTGTCGGAGACGCGGGTCCTTTACGGGCACATTTTCCGCAACGCCATGCTGCTGGTGATCGCCGGCTTCCCGAGCGCATTCGTGCATGCGTTCTTCACGGGCAGCCTGCTCATCGAGCAGATCTTCTCGCTGGATGGGCTTGGCCTCCTGGGCTTTGAATCGCTCATCAACCGCGACTATCCGGTGGTGTTCGCGACCGTCTACATCTATGCCCTCATCGCCACGGTGCTGCACGTGCTCTCGGACTTCATCTACACGCTGGTCGATCCGAGGATCGACTTCGAGACGCGGGAGGTCTGAGCATGGATGCGCGCACCGACGACGCGATCGAGCGCGCCGCCGCGGAACGCCGGCCTCGCCGCATTTTCGGCCGTGAGCTGTCCCTGTCGCCGATCAACCAGCGCCGTTGGGAGAGCTTCAAGTCCAATCGCCGCGGCTACTGGAGCCTCTGGCTTTTCCTCGCGCTCTTCCTCTTGAGCCTGTTCGCCGAGGTCATCGCCAACGACAAGCCCCTCGTCGTCCATTACAAGGGCGAGACGTTGTTTCCGGTGCTCGTCGATTATCCGGAATCCAGATTCGGCGGCTTTCTCGCCGTGACCGATTACAAGGACCCGGTCATTCTGGAGGAGATCGAGGGCAACGGCTGGATGCTGTGGCCGCCGATCCGCCATTCCGCGAGCTCGATCAACAAGGATTATCCGCGCATCAAGAACAGCGAGGGCCGTTGCCTCGGCTTTCCGGCACCGCCGCCGTGGGCGACATCGCTGCCGGCATGCGAGGCACCGGCCGATCAGATGGCGCGCTTCTCCGCGCTCGGCAACCGCAACTGGCTGGGCACCGACGACCAGGGCCGCGATGTCGTCGCCCGTATCATCTACGGCTTCCGCCTGTCGATCGTGTTCGGCCTCCTGCTGACCATTCTGTCCTCGGCCATCGGCATCACGGCTGGCGCCGTGCAGGGCTATTTCGGCGGCGTCGTCGACCTCGTATTTCAGCGCATTCTCGAGATCTGGTCTGCAATCCCGTCGCTCTACGTGCTGCTCATCATCTCGAACGTGCTGGTCCCCGGTTTCTGGACGCTTCTCGGCATTCTCCTCCTCTTCCAGTGGGTCAGCCTCGTCGGCGTGGTGCGTGCCGAGTTCCTGCGCGGCCGGAATTTCGAGTATATCAAGGCGGCGCGCGCCCTCGGCCTCTCGAACCCGGCCATCATGTTCAAGCATCTGTTGCCGAACGCCATGGTGGCCACGCTGACGTTCCTGCCGTTCCTTTTGTCGTCGTCGATCACGGCTCTCACCGCGCTCGACTTCCTGGGGCTCGGCCTGCCACCCGGCTCGCCGTCGCTGGGTGAATTGCTGCTCCAGGGCAAGAGCAACCTGCAGGCGCCGTGGCTGGCCCTTTCCGCGTTCTTCTCCATCGCCTTGCTGCTGGCGCTGCTCATCTTCGTCGGCGAGGCCGTGCGCGACGCCTTCGACCCGAGGAAGACGTTCCGCTAGATTGGATCCTGCACCGAAAGGATCGCGTCATGGGTGAGACCCGCAAGATCGTCGTCGAGCACTATCCGGTCGACAGGCTTCCCGAGGACGTGCTCTCGGCGAACGGGTGAGATAAGCGCCATGACCTCCACAGCCGAGACTTTGCTCGCCGTGCGCGGCCTCTCCGTCGATTTCCGCTCAGGCCGCGCCCCCGCGACCAGGGCCGTCGACCGCATCTCCTTCACGGTCGGCAAAGGCGAGACGGTGGCTCTCGTCGGCGAATCGGGGTCGGGGAAATCCGTCTCCGCGCTTTCCATCGTTCGCCTCCTGCCCTATCCCGCAGCCTCGCATCCGACGGGCGAAATCTTCTTC
>JBFWQN010000339.1:0-6055 GCA_050249405.1 Hyphomicrobiaceae bacterium
GCGTCCCCGGCAGCGAGCGCGAGGCGAGGTTGCCGTCCTCCTCGTACTGGCGGTCGGCGAAGCCCTCACGCGCGACGCACAGACCCAGCCTCCGCGCCGCCGTCTCCATCTTCGAGCCCGCGAGCGCCACGTAGATCATCTCGGGGGCCACCATTTTCACGGCGCGGCCCAGCGCCATCGCATATCCTTCGTCGTTGGCCGCCATGTTCGACAGCGCTCCGTGCGCCTTCATGTGCGTGACCGGGAGTCCCGAGTAGCGCGCAATCGCCTGCAGCGCGCCGATCTGATAGGCGGTCATGTACTCGAGATCGTCCGTCTTCATCTTGATCTCGCGCCGGCCGAAGCCCCAAAGGTCGTTGAATCCCGGATGCGCCCCGATCGAGACCCCGAGCTCCTTGGCCAGCATGCACAGGCGATGCATCGTGTTGTGGTCGCCGGCATGGAAACCGCAGGCGACGGAGGCTGATTTGATGATTCGCATGAGCGCCGGATCGTCGCCGATGTCGTAGGCGCCCCATCCCTCCGCGATGTCGGCATTGAGATTGATGCGCCGCGCCATTCCCGCTCTCCTGATGGCTCCTTGCTCCGTGCCCGCCGGCCTGTTGCCGCGACACCAGAGGCGATGATGCTATGGACTTTGACAGGGCGCGACAATCTCTGTCTCTATGCGCCGAGCTGCTCCGCGATGGACGGCTGCCGCCAACCGTGGACCGAAGCTCTTCTCGATGACCGCCGCGCCCATTGCTGCCCGCTTTCTCCCCGCCGGCGATACGGCGCTCGTGGTCGAGTTCGGCGACACCGTCGACCGCGAGGTGAGCGACCGCGTATTGGCCCTCGCTGGCGCGGTCGACGCCGCAGCTTTGTCCGGCGTGGTCGAGGTGGTGCCGACCTTCCGCTCGCTCATGGTGCACTACGACCCTCTGGTGACCAGCCACGACGCCCTTGAGGCGGGCATCCGGCCCTTGCTCGGAGGCCTCGGCGCGGTGCACTACCGGGAGCGGCTGTGGTCCCTCCCCGTCTGTTACGGCGGTGATCTCGGGCCCGACCTCGACGAGGTTGCCGAGCGCACCGGCTTCGCCCCTGACGAGGTCGTCCGTCTGCATACGGCGGTAACTTATCACGTCTACTCGCTCGGCTTCCTGCCGGGCTATCCATACATGGGCGACGGCCCAGCGGAGCTGTCCCTGCCGCGACGCGAGAGCCCCCGCCTCCGCGTGCCGATGGGCTCCGTCTGCATCGCCTTCCGCCAGGCCGGCGTCTATTCGCTGGAAAGTCCTGGCGGCTGGCACCTGCTGGGACGCACGCCCGTCCGTCTGTTCGACCTGAGGCGTGACGACGCCGTGCTGCTGGCCCCCGGCGACAAGGTCCGCTTCACCCCCATCGATCGCGATGCCTTCGAGCGTCTGGCGGCCGAGGCGATGGCCGGTACCCTCGTCACCCGGCACGATGGAGCAGGAGCATGAGTGGTGGCCTGCGCGTCGTGCAGCCCGGCCTCGTCACGACGGTGCAGGACCTCGGCCGGATCGGTGGACAGCGGCTGGGCATCCCCGTCTCCGGCGCGCTCGACGCTGTAGCCCTCCGCATCGCAAATGCCGTGGTCGGCAACCCGCAAGGCACGGCCGGGCTCGAGATGATTGCGCTCGGTCCCGTGCTCGAGGTCGAGGCCGAAAGTGTCAGGGTGGCGCTCGGAGCCGCGAAAGGTCGCCTCGTGGTGGAGACGCGCGACGGCGCGCGCCGCGACGTCCCGCCGCTGCAGAGCGTGCGCCTCCAGCACGGCGAGCGTCTCCATTGCGGAGCCGTTGCGGGAGCGGTCGTTGCCTATCTCGCCATCGAAGGTGGATTGGCGCTGCCGGCATTCCTCGGCTCGTTCTCGACCTATGTTCGCGGCGGCTTCGGCGGTCTCGACGGACGCCCACTCGCAGCGGGAGATCGCCTGCCCCTGTCGCGTTCAGCTGCGGAAACCCGAACAGAGATGCGCCTGGAGCGGTTCGACCTCGCCCCGGCAGCGAGGGCTCGCGTCGTGCTCGGCCCGCAGGACGATTACTTCTCGAGGTCCGCGCTCGAGGCCTTTCTCGGCTCGCCCTACACCGTGTCACGTGACGCCGACCGGATGGGACTGCGCCTGGAAGGCGTGCCGCTCGAGCATGCCAAGGGCTGGAACATCGTCTCGGATGGCATTGCTCCGGGCGCGATACAGGTACCGGGTAGCCGCCAGCCGATCGTTCTCCTCGCGGACCGCCAGACCACGGGCGGCTATCCGAAGATCGCCACCGTCGTCTCTGCCGATCTTTCCGCGGTCGGACGCTTGCTGCCGGGCATGGCGGTCACCTTCGAGGCCGTGAGCATTGCCGAGGCCGAGCAGGCCCGCCGCTCGCTCGAGCGCGATCTGGCGGCGATCGCGTCTCGTCTCGTGCCGGTTCGCGCCGATGGACCCGACCTCGAACGCCTCTACGAGGCCAACCTCGTCAGCGGCGTCGTCTGTGCCCACGACGCGCATCACGGCTGAGCCGTCCTGGCGACGGCTCAGCGCGGCGGAAGCCCGAATTCCGTGTACGGGATGAAATCCACGAGCTCCCCCGCGCGCACGTCGCCCCGCTCCTCCACGATGTCGATCAACCCGTCCGACGCACGCAGCCCCGAGATCAGGCCCGAGCCGTCCCGCTTGAACTTGTCGACCGCAAGCCCCTCTGGCGTATCGACCAGAATGCCCCGCCAGAACTCGCGGCGCCCGGGCTTGCGGCCCCGGAAATCGAAGGCGGCCTTGAGCGGATAGCGCCGCGGCTCCGGCCACACGGCGCCTCCGAGCCGCCTCAGCAGCGGACGCGCGTAAAGCAGCGTGCAGACGAGCACCGCCACCGGATTTCCCGGCAGCCCAACGACGACACAGCGCCCGATCTGTCCGAACGACATCGGCCGACCGGGCTTCACCGCAAGCTGCCACATGTGGCGCTTGCCGAGATCGTCCAGCGCTCGCACCAGATGGTCCTCCTCGCCGCGGCTGGCACCGCCCGACGTGACGACCACATCGTACCTCGTGGCAGCCTCCGCCAGCGCCTCGCGCACGGTCGCGGCATCGTCAGGAAGCACGCCGAGATCGCTGACGCTGGCTCCAGCCGCCCCGATCAGCGAGGCCAGGAGTGGGGCATTGGCATCGTAGACTTGCCCGCGCCCCAGCGGACCCGAGCCGACCCGCACCACCTCGTCGCCGCTCGAGATGATGGCGACCGAAAGTGCGCGAAAGCAGTCGATCTCGGCGATGCCGATCGAGGCGAGCTGTGCCACATCCTGGGGTCGCACCGTTTGTCCGGCGTCCAGCACGCGCTCGCCGGCTTTCACATCCTCTCCCGCGGCCCGCACGTTGGCGCCCGATTTGAGACCCGCCGGAACGACGACCCGATGCGACCCGGCCGCGTCCTCGAGCCTGACGTCCTCCTGCATGGCGACGGTATCGCAGCCGTCCGGCATGACGGCGCCCGTAAAGATTCGAACGGCGCTTCCGTCCGACGCCGGGCTGCCGAGCGGATGTCCGGCCGCTGCCCGCCCCGCCGCGAGCGCAAACGACGTGCCGCCGTTTCGATCGTAGGTCGACGAGGAGAATGCATATCCATCGACGGCCGCGTTGGTGTGCCCGGGTACCGGGTCTCGAGCGACCGCCGCCGCCGCCGCGATCCGGCCGACCGCTCTTTCGATAGGCACGCGCTCGACCCCGGCAATAGGCGATACGCGGGACGCCAGCAGGGCGAGAGCATCCGCGTGCCTGAGGCGCTGACCATCGTGGAGGAAGCAGTCGTCGAGCAGCTTGCCCGTCATCTTCGGACCATGAGGAACGGCTGTTGCGGGCTCAACGCCTTAGCGCGAAAAACACCGTGGCCACAATCGAATAAATCCGAGCCGGCAGATCGGACATCCTCTGAGTCGCGCCGATCGCGCATCACCTGGGGTAGAAGCCTCAGCACGCACGGAATTGGACTCCGCGCACGCCCATCCCGAAGCGGGCACCGCTATCCGGCTTGCCATCTCAAGGCGGCACAATCTGCTAAATAAAAATGCAGTCCCCGCGCCCAGCCCGGAGCTAATATATCGTAGTAAGGAGTGCAGACTAGCTCGATGATCAATGGTTCATGAGCAAAAATAGTCCGACACCAAATGCAGGCCCTGCCAACGAGCACAGAACCACCATCAACACTGGCTTGACTGACATAACACGACTTTCCCGCCTTCCGGCATTACAGACGCCGTGACCGGTAGGCAGCAGCTCTCGGACCCACCCTCATGGAGGCCGCAACCCACACAACAATTATATGTCAAGACTGACCTCTGCACATCCGCAAGCAGAGGAAGATCACGAAAAGTTTACTGGACGTCGAAAAGTCAGGCAGTTCGACGCACCTGCCTGACCGGGTAGCAATCAGAGGGCTTGCTCCCAAGCCGCGGGAATCAAACGATAACCACTCCCTTGACGGACCAGATGCGAATATCCTGGGAAGTGCAGATGCATGCCTGAGACCAGAAGCTTGTCGGTCGCAACCATGTCGAAAACACGGCGGCGTGTCGCCTGCGCGGCATCCTTGTCGGTGTCGAAGGCCATGCACACCTCCGGTCGCGCCGTCTGCACCTCGGGGACATGCACGATGTCGCCCCAAATGAGCAGGGTCTCGCCGCCCGAGGCGATCAGATAGCCCGTGTGGCCCGGCGTATGGCCGTGAAACGGCATCGCTGTCACGCCCGGCAACACCTCCCCCTTCTGGAACAGGCGCCAGCGATCGCGGTAGGGCTCGACCTGCTCGCGCCCAGCCTGAAAGAACATCCGTTTCTCGCGATCGTCGCCCTTGCTCATCGCAGCATCGTCGAACCAATGCTTCGGCTCGTTCTCGTGCATGACGAGCTCGGCGTTCGGGAAATTGCGCTTGCCCGTCGTCATGTCCGTGAGGCCGGCCGAATGGTCAGGATGCATGTGCGTCAGCAGCACCGACGAGATCGATGCCGGGTCGACCCCTGCCGCAGCCAGGTTCTTCTGGAGTTGCCCGCCCGTGTCCGCCATGTAGCGCCCGCATCCAGTCTCGATCAGCGCCACCTTCCCGGCGGTATAGATGAGAAAGCAATTGACCGCGGTGCGGCGCGCCGGTCGGAAGCTGTCGGCCAGGATCTGGCGGGCCTCCTCCTTCTCGATATTCCTCAGCACGTCGAGGTTGCCATCGAGAAAACCGTCGGAGACGGCCGTCACGGTGATGTCGCCCACGCGGCGGTGATAGAGGCCGGGGATCTGCTTCTCGGGAACCTTGATCACGGGCGTTGCCTCCGTCTGCGCTCAATCCTTCACCGGGATGGCGCGCTGGTTGTACATGATCTTCCGGATGCGGGCCTGCTCCTCGGGCGGCAGCTTCGTCACGTCGACCGAGAGTCCGGCTCCGACGGCCATGCCGCGCTGCACCGCCGGCCGCGAGGCCATTCGCTCCTGCCAGGCCTTGACGTGCTTGAACTCCTCGATGTCCTGGCCCTGCAGTTTCCAGTTCATCGTCCACGGATAGCAGATCATGTCGGCGATCGTGTACTCGTCGCCGGCCATCCAGGCGCTCTTGTGCAGCACGTTGTTCATCACGCCGTAGAGCCTGTTCGCCTCGTCGCGGAACCGGCGCAGCGCGTAAGCTTGGTCGCCTTGCGAGTCACCGAGGCGTGTGAAGTGGCCGCATTCGCCGAGCTTCGGCCCCTGATTGGCCATCTGCCACATCACCCACTGATTGACCCGATACTTGGTGCGGACGTCCTGCGGCCAGAATTTCCCCGTCTTCTCCGCCACGTACATCATGATCGAGCCGGATTCGAACACCGCCAGCGGCCCATTGCCGTCAGCCGGCGCCGTATCCACCAGCACCGGCATGCGGTGATTGGGGTTCATGGCCAGGAACTCGGCCGAGAACTGCTGACCTTGCTGGATGTTGACCGGCACGATCTTGTAGGGGACGCCGCACTCCTCGAGCAGGATCGTCACCTTCTTGCCGTTGGGTGTCGGCCAGTAGTGGAGCTCGAGCATGGGCTGTCCTCGGCGGCTGGGTGC
>JBFWQN010000340.1:0-6037 GCA_050249405.1 Hyphomicrobiaceae bacterium
GTGCACTTTCCGCGGTCGTGCCTGCATTGCGAGACGCCAGCCTGCGTCACCGTTTGCCCGACGGGGGCAAGCTTCAAGCGCATCGAGGACGGCATCGTCCTAGTCAATCCGGATACATGCATCGGCTGCAAGCTCTGCTCGTGGGCATGTCCCTACGGCGCGCGCGAGTACGACTACAGCAACGGCGTCATGAAGAAGTGCACGCTGTGCGTCGATCGCATCTACAACGAGACGCTCGCGCCGGAGGACCGGCAGCCGGCCTGCGTGCGCGCGTGTCCGACGGGTGCCCGCCACTTCGGCGATCTCGGCGACGAGAGCAGCGCCGTCTCGAAGCTGGTCGCGGCGCGCGGTGGCTACGACCTGCTGCCGGAGATGGGCTACAAGCCGACTAACAAGTACCTGCCGCCGCGGGCCCGCACCGCCACGACCTCGGCCTCGTCCAAGTCCGCTCCGGAGGCGATCCCGGCCGCCGACGGCTCGGCTGCCGAGCGCCTGTTCGCCTGGGTCGACAAGGTGCTCTCGGCATGATGGCAGCAAGAAGGGGCGGGTCCGGAAGGGTCTCCCTCCCGGCAGGGCGCGGGACGGGTCCCGCTTCGCGCGGAGCGCGAAATCTCTCTCGACAAAAGCGCGGAACGCCATGAACCCCGCCTACTCCGTCATTCTCTTCACCACCTCGTCCGGCGCCGGCTACGGTCTCCTGGTCTGGCTCGCGCTCTCCGTGCTGACCGGTGCGACGCCGCCGGCGAGCGCCTTCGCGATGGTGGCTCTGCCCCTCTCGCTCGCGCTCGTCTCGGTGGGGCTGATCTCCTCCACGCTGCACCTGGGCCGGCCCGAGCGCGCCTGGCGGGCGCTGAGCCAATGGCAAACCTCGTGGCTATCGCGCGAGGGTGTGCTGGCCGTCGCGACCTATGTGCCGGCCGGATTGTGGCTGCTGATGCAGTGGGCCACCCCCGCGCTCTGGTGGCCGGTCTTTGCGGCGCTGGTGCTGCTCGCCGCGATCGGGGCGCTGGCCACGGTCTGGTCGACGGGCATGATCTACCAGTCGCTGCCGACGATCCGGGCGTGGTCCGAGACGCTGGTCACGCCGATCTATCTGCTCCTGTCGCTGGCCACCGGCGCGGTTCTGATGGCCCTGTTGCAGGCGGGCTTCGGGCTGCAGGGACGTCGCATGGCGACGGTCGCGGCGCTGCTGCTGGTCGCGGCGGCGGTGGCCAAGTGGCTCTACTGGCGGCGTATCGACACGGCGCCCCGCACCTGGACGGCGGAGAGCGCCACCGGGCTCGGCGGCCTCGGCCGCGTGCGGCCGCTCGAGCCGCCGCACACCCAGGCCAATTTCGTCATGCGCGAGATGGGATTTGCCGTGGCCCGCAAGCACGCGCAGGTGCTGCGGATGCTGGCCTTGGTGGCGGGGTTCGTGGCCCCCGCCGCTCTCCTCGCACTCGCCGCCTCGCTACCCGCGGTGCCGGCCCTTCTCGCGACGGTCGTGGCGGCGCTCGGCGTCGGGCTGGGCGTGCTCGCCGAGCGCTGGCTGTTCTTCGCCGAGGCACAGCACGTGGTCACGCTCTACTACGGCGCGGAGCGGGCGTAAGGGCGCGCACCGGTCGCCCGTGGGTGGTCAGGCCCGCGATCTCTCCGCCCAGGCCCGTGTGACCTCGGCAAGCCGGCGCCCCTGCTTGCGAGCGATCGTCGCTTCGATCGGTGACGGGTGCTTGCCCGGCCTGCGGCCGAAGGTTTGTGCTCCGAGCGGCGAGCCTCCGTCCACCCGCGTCGGCTCGGACACCTCCGGTACGGCGATGCCGAGCGTTACGATCGTCATTCCGAAGAATCCGAGTGCCGTCCACATGCCGAGCAGCGCGGGGTCGTTACCGAGGCCGCTGCCGCCACCTGTGAAAGCGGTTGCCGGCTTTGCGGCCAGATCCGGGGCCGAGCGGACAGGCTGGTTTGGCGAGCCCAGATCCCAAAGCCGCGCTGCGCTGTCGAGGAACAGCTTGGTAGCGTAGCTCATCCCACCCCAGTAGACGGGCGAGCCCAGAGCGAGGCCGTCGCAATCGGCGAGATCGTCGATCGTGGCCTCGGGGATATGCGCGAAGTCGTAATGGCGCGCCTCGAGGCCGGGCATCACGATGGGCGGCATTCCATGTGGCTCCGGGATGCGCAACAGCTTGACGTCGCACCTTGGAATCTCGCGAACGCCTTCCGCGAGCGATTCCGCCAGCTTGAACGTATGACCGGACACGGTGTGGAACAGAATATTGATGCGTGCCATGCCTTCACCCCATGAAAGCCGCGGCTGGAGGCGCGATGCCACGGATGCGCACACGAGGAGGAAGCCTATCGCGAGATGTGCGAGGCGTTCTAACGTCCAATGCCATTTGGCGGGATCAGCCAGCCCAGAGCAGCAATGCTGGCTCATCTGGACGGCGCGGGGGACACCGCGCAACCCCGCGTGCACGCCGAGCAGCCGAAGCCGCTACGGAAGCATCCCCCGCCCCAGAACCATGAGTGAAGCTTCGCGTGATCGCAAATTTTGATCCGCATTCACGTGCTCACAGCCAGGAATTGTGGCAGATTCGTTACAAGCCTGCATAACATCTTACCACGTGGGGCGAATTTCCGTCATCGCCGTGTTGCACATGGAGTTCTTTGCTCGTTCAGATTGTGGCTCCCCGGCGGCTGCCGGCAGGCCGCCGCTGAACATTCCGTCATCGTTCAGCCGCACTGGCGCCGCTGTCGGCAATTAGCGCTTTGCTGTCGGTCGGCGGCCGTGCGCAAGGGGCCGCCGCTGCAAGTGTCCGGCGAGAGTGGCGTAGTTGATCGAGCCCATTCGGCTCCATGACCTGCGTCCAATCCCGTCGGGCCGCGCATCGAGCAGCGGACGGGGAACATGACCATCACAGGCACGCCCGGCACTCGGGGGCGCACGGACAGCGACCTCGGCTGGGACCAGGCCACCGAGGGGCCGTCCGGAACGCCGCGCGACTGGAAGCGGCTGATGCTGGTTGTCGGCCTCGGTGGCTTGTCGTGGGTGGCGACCTTCGTCGGCATGCTGGAGCTGATCGAGGCGAACGTCGGCGACCTGCCCATCGCGCACAAGGCGATCATCGGCTTCTCCGTCGCCATGCTCATGGTGATGGTCGTCTGGCTGCTCGATCAGATTTTCTCCGACGACGTCGGTTGGCTGACGCGTCTCGTCTACGTTGGCGGCTACGTCTTTCTCACGGCGATCTCCGTCGGCTTCGGCTTCGGCTTCTACTGGAAGGTGCTCGAGAGCCGAGGCGAGTCCTCCCGCTCCGCCGAGGCGGCGGTGGGCCAGGTGCAGAACGCGCTGTTCGCCGGTGTGACGCGGCTCGAGCAGTTGCAGTCGACCCTCGACGGCCTTGCCCGTCTCTCGGGCGAGAAGGCGGCCCTCGAGCGCCAGAACGGCAACTCCTGCCCCGGCTCGCGCCCCGGCGACGGCCCCCGCCGGCAGCTGCGCGACGACGACGCCGGCCGCTTCAAGTTCGCCGCCGATTTCGTGCGTGGTCGCGTCGGCACCGTCAAGGGCGAGCTCGGCGGCCTCGGTGGCGATCTCGCCAAGGTCAGCGCCAACGACCGCTCCACCGTCGATGCGGCGAGCGGCACGCGCAACGATTTCATGCGCGGACTCAATCGGCGCCTCGACATGACCGTCACCGGCTTCAACGCCTTCCGCACCGACCCGCAGCTCAAGCAGCTGCGCGCCGACCTCGCCGAGCGGGCCGACCGCGTCACCTTCCCGGACACCAGGGGCGGCACTTTCCAGTGCCCCGACGCACAGCTTTCCACCGCGCTCAAGGGCGTGGTGCGCGCCATCGACGACCTGCCGATGCTGGAGAAGCCGAAAATCGCGGCGGTCGAGGGCTCCGAGGCGGTCATCGAGGCCTTCCGGCGGCTGTCCGCCAGCATGTTCGGCGCGCTCGCCTTCAAGATGCCGCCGAGCCCGGAGGAGTTGCGCGAGCTGCAGAAGAAGGCCGTGCAATCCGTCGAGGCGAGCCCCCAGACGCAGGCGCGGCTCAATGCCATGGCCGCCGAGGCGGGCCTTTCCAAGCGCGATTACGTGCCCCTCGCCATCGCGCTGTTCGTCGATCTCTGCCTGCTGCTCGTATCGATCAAGCGCCGGGGCAGCCCGCTCGAGCGGCTCGTCCCGAAGATGCGCGCGGCGGAGCGCGGGCCCGTGATCCAGATTCTCTCGCGCTTCAACGAGATCCATCGGGACAAGGAGATCCGCGAGAACTTCGAGGTGTTCCGCCACGTCGTCTTCGATTTCCACGGCGACTACTACGCGGCCGTTCCGCTCAACGCGCCCTACCGGGCCAATCCGAGGAACGGCCGTCAGATGATGGGCTACGGCGCGCCGGAGGCCGAGGCGCTGCTGCAGGAGGCGCACCTCCTCTCCAACTTGTTCTCGAGCTTCGAGAAGGAGCGGATTTTCACGCGCGTCATGAGCCCTCTTCTGACGACCGCAATGGTCCAGCGGCGGCTGCGTCGCCAGGGCAGCAAGTTCGCCAACGCCGAGGCTTTCCGCCTCTACCGGTTCCGCGACGGCGCCTGGTCCGAGATCATTCTCGGCGCCGTCATGGGCGCGGCCAAGCGCGTCGAGGCGGGCCAGCGGCGGCGGCGGATCGAGGACGAGATGTTCCGCAGCGACGGCCCGGAGCTGGCGCCGTCCACAACAGCGCCGCGCCGCGAGCCCGCGCCATCGCCGCGAGGCGAGCCGGTCTGGGGCGCTTCTGGGAGACATACCGCCGGGTATGCCGACCCGGACGGGCCTCCGGCCCGCCAGCCCTTCACCCCACGAGTGGTGCCGGGGGCCCGGGAGCGCGAGCCGCAGCAGCCGGCCGCGGCTCGTCCCGCCGCCAACAGCAATACCGCGCCGCAGTCGCGGCCGGCGTCGGACGAGCGGTCGCAGCCGCAGTCTGCCGAGAACGTGGTGCCGCATCCGGCGATCGGCCGCGCCCCTGTTCCGGGGCGGCCGGCTCCGAGCGAGCGGCTCGATCACGAGGCTGCGCCTCCCGAGGCGCGGATGGCCACGTCGGGCCCGGCATCCGGGCTTGCTGCTCCGGGCGACGACACGGTGCGCGAGCCGACCGGCTCGGCCACGCCCGAGGCGGTGGCATCGCCGGTGATCGAGCTGGCACCCGCGGCAGTGGCTGCCGAGCCGACGATCACGGTCGCGGCCACACGGGAGAGCGTCACCTACACGCTGCCGGTCAGCGAGGCCCGCCTTCCGGCCACCCTCCTCGCTCGTCTCGGCTCGGCGGATCGGCCGGTAGCCGAGCCGCCGGCTTCGGTGCCATCCGAAACCGCCGCGCCGCCGGCACTGCCGCCGCGGCCGGTTCTGCCGCCACCGGCGCGGCCCACCGTCGCGGCCGCTCCGGCCCCGACCGAGACCGCCGACGAGATCCGCACGTTGGCGCTGCGTTTCGGACCCGGCCCGCGCGAGACCTGACGCCATGGCAGCCGTCGAAAGAGGGCTGCCATGAACATGCCTTGCGGGCGTCCCAGATCGGCCGGGGCTTAAGCATTTAATTAACCCGAGTGCCGCCAAATGCTGGAGGCAAAGACGAGAGTGCGGGCTGTCAAATCCGCACCACGAGGGACAAACACATGCGCGCCAAGACCCCTCCCTTCAAACCCCTCGAGACCAGAGAGGAGCGCGAGAGCAACATCAGAGCCTTCATCCGGGACGCCCTCGACGGAGCCGTCGAAAGCCGCGACGACGCGATCGCCCTGCTCGCCCGCGCGCCGACGAGCCCGGTGGTTGCCGCGCTGCTCGCGCTTTCGGACGAGCTGGCAGAGCGCAGGATCGGCGCCATCATCGTGCTGGCCGGGGGTGCTACCGCAGCGGAGAACGAGACCTGGAGTCTTTCCTTCAGCGCCAAGTTCATCCACGAGATCCGCCTGACCTCGAACCCTCGCGTGCTCGACGGTCATGAGCAGCTCATCGTCGGCGACCGCGCGGTCTGGTACGGCGACTGCATGCGCCGTGATCCGTTGAAGCGCGACGCCTTCACCAGCT
>JBFWQN010000341.1:0-6021 GCA_050249405.1 Hyphomicrobiaceae bacterium
GCCGAGGTGCTGGCCAGCATCACGCCCAGAACAAGCCTCATCATCGTCAACACGCCCGGCAACCCGACCGGCGGCGCCGTCCCCGAGGCCGAGATCAGACAGCTCGTGACAGGCCACGAGAAGCACCCGCAGGTCGTCGTCATGGCCGACGAGATTTACTCGCAGATGCTCTACGGCGGACGCGAGCACGTCTCGTTCCTGCGCTTCCCCGAGCTTCGCGACCGCCTGATCATCCTCGACGGTTGGTCGAAGACCTACGCCATGACCGGCTGGCGTCTGGGTTTTTCCGTGTGGCCGACCCCTCTCGTCGAGAAAGTCGTTCGCCTCGCCGTCAACTGCCATTCCTGTGTCAATGCGCCGACCCAGTTCGCCGGCATCGCCGCCCTCGACGGACCGCAGGACGCCGTGCACGAGATGGTCAAGGCCTTCGACGAGCGCCGCAAGGTGATCGTGCCGCTATTGAACCAGCTGCCCGGCTTCAAGTGCGTCGATCCCGGCGGCGCTTTCTACGCCTTCCCCAACATCACCGGCACAGGCATGTCAGCCAGGGAGCTGCAGAACAAGATGCTGGAGAAAGCCGGCGTGGCGACCGTAGCCGGCACGAGCTTCGGCATTTACGGCGAGGGCTACATCCGCTTCTCGTACGCCAACTCGACCGAGAATATCCGCCGCGCCGTCGACCGGATCGGCAAGCTGTTGGTCGAGGGCTAGACGGCCCAGTTTCGCTATCTGCCGCTTGGCAACCGTTTGTTCACAATGTCGGCGCAAGCTCCTCGGCTCATCGGAAGGCCGTTGGAGCTTGCCATGAGGGCTCTCGTCGTCGTGCTGGCGCTGCTCGCAGCCACCAAGGTCGGCACGCATGTCTATCTCTCGACCACGGCCAAGACCGAGATCATCATTGCGGCCTATCGGGACCGTGCCGTCGGCGCTTGTCGCGAGGCCGCGCGCGTCAAGCGCTTCGAGGTGGCATTGACTGCACCATCGGACCGCGACGTTCACCTCGTGATCGGCAGAGACGGGCTCGACGTAGCCCTCTGGCAGGTCGATCACGCTCAGTGGCAGGCTCGCTTCAAGAGCCCGTATTTGCATCTCACCATGCCCGGCAAGTCGATGAGCGTGCTGTGCGAGTTCGACATCGTGCAGGATGCCGCGACCGTCACCCGCATGTAGCCGCCCGATGAATCGCCGTCACGCCGGGGAATGGTAAATCGTATTCGCCCCCGCGCTTAAGCATCGCTTTACCCTTTTGCCTGAATACTTGCGGACGATGCCCGCGGTCGAGGTCCGGGCATCGACGGTATTGCGTCCTCGCGAGTACAGCATCCATGTCTCAGCGTCGCTCGACTGCGCCGCCTTTCGCCGCGCTATTGCTGGTTGCCATCACGGCGGCCGCATGCTCGGACGGCAATGCAGTGGGTCCGAGCCTACCGAGAAGCGCGCTCGCGGAGCGCGATCTGCGGAGCTACCGCCTCGGTGCCGGCGATAAGGTGCGTCTCACCGTCTTCGGCGAGACCGAGCTCTCCGGCACCTTCGAGATCAACTCGCTGGGGCGCATATCGCTGCCACTGGCTGGAGATGTCGAGGCGGCCGGCCTCGACGCGAATGGCCTGCGGGACGTCGCCACGCGCCGACTTTCGGACGGCTATCTCAAGTCGCCGAAGATCACCGTCGAGGTGGTGGGATATCGCCCCATCTACGTTCACGGCGAGGTGCGCAGCGGCGGCGAGTTCCCATACAAGATCGGCCTCCGCCTCCGCGACGCGATCGCACTCGCCGGCGGCTACACGTATCGCGCCAACCAGGGATACGTAGTCCTTTCGCGTCCGGGCGTCGCCCTCGACGCCCGCGTCTCCATGCCGACCGACATGATCATCATGCCCGGAGACAACATTCGCGTCCCCGAGCGCTATTTCTGATGCTTCGCCTTCAAGCCTCGCCGGCGCGGAGGGCGCACCCATGAGGGCTCGGCCGTCTTGTGGAGTTGCCGGACTGGCCTCGGCCGTCGTTGCGGCCCTTGCTCTGACCGGCTGCCCGGCGTCGGCCGAGGATCTGCCGTGGGACGACGCCAAGCAGTTCGGCGCCGTCGCCGTTCGCGACCGGCCACGAACGGCTTTCGAGCCGGATGGCATCCGGATCGGCAACTACGTGATGCTGCCAGAGCTCGGCTATCGCACGACGATCAGCAACGACGACCTCGGCACGGGGGCCGGGCGGAACATTCGCCACGAGCTGACCACGGCCATCGACATGCGCTCGCAGCTGCCCAGGCATCTGCTCGACGTCAAGCTCGAGGGGCGCGCCGTCGCCGACCAGGAGCGCGAGGATTTGCGCTATATCGACGGCAAGGGCCGGGTGGTCGGTCGTCTGGACATCAGCCATGCCACCAGTCTCTTCGGAGAGGCGTCGGCCGAGCTGCACCACGACGAGAGCATCGACGAGGAGCGCCCGAAGGGCGTGAGCAAGCCGCCGGGCCTGTTCGTGCTCAGGGGCGAGGGCGGCGTGCAGCATCGCATGGGCCGTATCGACCTGGCGGTCGGCGCCCGATACACCAGCTATGATTATCAAGATGCCGTGACCAACGACGGCAGCATCCTGGACCAGGATGCCCGCAGCTTCTCGGTGCTCGAGCCGTTCGTGGCGCTCGGCCATCGCCTGTCGCCTGGCTATCGCGTCTTCACGGAGATTGCCGGTCGCCACGTCGAGAATCGCGGCGACGATCGCATCGACCGCGACGCCGAAGGTGTTCGGGCGATGGCCGGTGCGGAGCTCGAGCTGTCTCCCCTGGTCCGACTGACGCTGAAGGGCGGATATTTTTATCAGGACTATCTGCAGGCGGGCCTCATCGACATCGCCACTGGCATCTACGAGGGGCGCCTCGACTGGTACGTATCGCCACTCGTGACACTGACGTTCAGCACGCGCAGAGATGTCCAGGCGACCTCCTACGGCGAGGCCTCCGGCCGCATCACGACATCCTACAGCGCCAAGGCCGATTACGAGATGTGGCGCAATCTGATCCTTTCCGGAGACGTCAGCTTAAGGTGGTCGGAGTATATCGGTGAGAACCGGTCGGATCAGGTGTGGATCGGGCGCATCGGCCTCGATTATCTCGCCAGCAAGAACTGGTTGTTTACCCTGGGGTACGAGCATCAGGAGCTTACGAGCTCCACGAGCGATCTCGATCGAAAGTTCGACAAGGTGACCATCGGCGCGAAGTACAGGTTTTGAGCAAATTGGCCCCGAGGCGATGAGCGACAGGGTAGAAAATCAGCAGGACGAGGAGGGCGGCCTTGCGCTCGGCGATATCATCGCCGCGTTGCGTCGTCGCGTCTGGCTGATCCTGCTCCTGGCGGCCCTGGGGGGCGTCGTCGCGGTGAGCGTGGCTCTGCTCTTGACCAACCAGTACGAGGCGGTCGCCACGGTCCAGATCGATCCGCGCAAGAAGACCATCGTCTCCCTGGACGCAGTCCTGCCCGACATCGCCGGCGACACGCCCACCATCGAGAGCCAGGTCGAGATTCTCCGCTCGCGCGTCATCGCGCTGAAGGTGATCGATGCCTTGCAGCTGCGTAGCGATCCCGAGTTTGCCGCCACGACGCCGCTGAATGGTGCCTTGCCGGCACTGGGCGCTCCCAGCCCCGAGGCCCAGGCCAATCGTCGGGTGCTCGGTCCCGAGGCCTCCGATATCGGTACCGACCGTCCCGAGCGCGACGAGGTCGCGGCGGCTTTCGCCAGCCGCCTGAAGACCGTTCGCATCCGTAACTCCCTGATTGTGGAGATCAGCTTCCGGTCGCGCGATCCCGTCAAGGCGGCCCGCATCGCCAACACCATCGCCGACGTCTACATCCGCGACCAGATCGACATGAAGGTCCGCGCCACCGGCCTCGCGGCCGAGCTGCTAGGGCCGAAGCTCGATGGGCTGAGGGCCAAGGTTGCAGAGGCCGAGCACCGTGTCGCGCGCTTCAAGGCGGAGCACGGCATCTTCGACGCCGAAGGCCAGCTCCTCTCCGAGAAGCAGCTGGCCCGGCTGATGGAGCAGACGGTCTCCGCCCGCAACCAGACCGCAGATGCGCGCGCCAAGTACGAGCGGCTGGAGATCGAGCTGGCCGGTGGCAGAGGCCGCACCACCGGCGACGTGCTGCTGAGCCAGACCGTGCGCATGCTCAAGGACCAGCTCGTCAAGGCGACGAAGCACGAGGCGGAGCTGCTCACGAAATACGGCCCCCGGCATCCCGAGATCGCGCGCGTGCGGGCCGAGGTGAGCGATGTGGAGGCCCAGATCGCGCGGGAGACCGACCAGATCATCGCCAACGTGAAGACGGAGTATCAGGTCGCCAAAGAGCGTGAGCGGTCGCTCGACGAGAGCCTCGAGCAGCTCAAGCGGGAGCAGAATGTCTCCAAGGAGGTCACGGTCAAGCTGCGGGATCTCGAGCGTGAGGCGGAGACCTCGCGGCGTGTCCTCGATGCCTTTTTGATTCGCTACAAGCAGACGGTCGAGACGCAGGAGCTGGCACTGCCGGATTCGCGCATCGTCGAGTCCGCCTCTGTTCCGTTCGCGCCTGTCTCGCCAAAGAGACTGCAGATCTCGATCATCGGCCTGGTGCTCGGCCTCGGCCTCGGCGTCGGCATGGCGCTGCTGTTGGAGCTCATGCGCAAGGGGCTGGGCAAGGCCGAGGAGATCGAGGCCGCGATGGGACTACCCATGCTCGGCTCCGTGCCGATGCTCAAGCGCCAGTCCGACGGGCTGTCCGACCCGATGCACGCCCTGAGAGTCGTCGTGGCCCATCCCGGCGGCGCTGTCGCACGCGCCATGCGTGAGCTCGCCGAGAATCTCGCGCGCCGCAGCTTCGACAACGGCGCACGCATCGTGCTCATGACCGCCAGCCTGCCCAACGAGGGCACGACGCTCACGGCCTCCAATCTTGCACTCGCGATGACCGCCCGAGGCGTTCGCACGCTGCTCATCGATGCTGATCTGCGCCGCTCGAAGCTCACGCATCATATGGGCCTCGCTCAATCACGCGGCCTCGTCGATGCCATCGGCTGTGGCCAGGACTTCGAGACGGTCATCCTGACCGATACGGTGTCCGGGCTTGCCATCATTCCGGCCGGCGACGTCGGTCGCTATCCTCTCGCCCCGCAGGAGGCGCTGGAGGCTCCGGGCTTCGGCCAGCGGCTGGCACGCCTGAAGGCCCATTTCGATCTGATCCTGATCGACGCTCCGCCGATCTTGCCTGTCGTCGATACTCGTATCCTCGCGAGCCACGCCGACCAGATCGTCCTGGTTGCCGTTTGGCAGCGCACGCCGAAGGAGCTCCTGCGCAAGGCTGTGCGACTCCTCGGCAGCAATGCTGCGCGCCTCAGCGGCATCGTCCTCAACAGGGTCGACGCGAAAGTCCACGTGGCCGGCTCCGTCGACGGACGAGCCCGCAAGGAGCCGAAGCGCGGACCCGGTGCGCGTCGCGCCGCCTGAGCGCACCCCACGCACATTCAAGATACTGGCCTTCAAGGGTTTTTCACGTTTCTCTGCGCTCAGTAGCGCGTGCCCTCGCAGCTTTGTAGGTCCGCGATGAGCACAAGGTGGGAGAGATCGACATGACGACGGCACAAGCCGCAGGACCCGCTGACGCAGCGCCGGCCATAGGTGGGCTCGGCAGCGATAGCAACTCGCGGCGCTGGTCGCGCCGCATCGCGGCGGACATGGTCGGCTTCCTCGACGTCGCAGCCATCGTTGCTGGCGGCATGATCCCCGCCTTCATCTACTCGCGCACCGGCGGCCTGCCCGTCGACTGGATGAAGCACCTGCAGATTTGTCTCGTCTCGGCGGTCATCGTCTACGGCTGTCTCAGAAACTACGGCATGTACGATACCGGTCGCATGCATGACTTCCCCGTGCATCCTTCGCGCCTCGCCGGCTGCCTCGGCATCGCCTTCCTCGCCGTGCTCGGCCTCGGGCTGCCGTTCGCGCCGAAGGAGATGCATCTCTGGATCTGGTATGCGGCATGGCTCGCCATGAGCTTC
>JBFWQN010000342.1:0-6010 GCA_050249405.1 Hyphomicrobiaceae bacterium
GCAGCTCGAAGCCGCCACAGGTATCGACGAGCAGCGGCTCGCATCCCGCCGCGGTGATCACCATTCCCATGCAGCACCGGGCAACCGAAAGCGGCCCCCCGGTGCCGAGCAATGTGACGTGCATCTCGACCGTCCCTCGCCCGATGGCTGCGGTGCGCGAGCAGATATGTCGCGGCCGGCTGCTGACAAGCGAGGGTTTCGCTGTCGTGATGCACCGTGATCGAGCGGGTCTCTAGGCGGCCCGTGCCTCCGCGGCGATCTTCGGGAGCGCATCGCGCCACAGCTCCGGCGGCTGGGCGCCCGAGATGGCGTACTTGCCGGCCAGAATGAAGAACGGCACACCGCGGATGCCCATCCGGATGCCGGCATCCTCCAGGTCGAGCACGGCCTCGAGGCTCGCGTCGTCGAAGAGCGCCACCTTGCAGCCCTTCACGTCGAGCCCGGCCTCCTCGGCGAGATCGATCAGCACGTCGCGCCGTCCGATGTCGGCGCCCTCCTCGAAGTAGGCGGCGAACAGCCTGTTGACGATGGCATTCTGCGCGACAGGGCCCTCCTGGCCCGCTTGCCAGACGAGTCGGTGGGCGAGGCGGGTGTTGGGCGTCACCTTCATGCGGTCGAAAGCGAAGACGATGCCGGCCTCGCGGCCGTTCTCGGCCATCTGCCGGTCGAGCTCGCTGGCGCGCTCGGCCCCGAACTTTCGCGCGCGGTAGGCGGCACGCTCCATGCCCTCGGACGGCATGTCGGGGTTCAGCTCGAAGGGCCGCCAGCCGATGGCGAAGACCTGCGGCATGCCCGGCGAGTCGATCGCCGCCTCGAAGCGGCGCTTGCCGATGTAGCACCAGGGGCAGATCACGTCGGAATAGACGGTGACGCCGAGCGGCGCCTCGCTGCCGCCGGATAGGGCAGCATTCTCGCTCGTCATCGGCATGTCTCCTTTCGGGCGGCTCGGCCAGGACCGCCCGATCATGCCAAGGCCGCCGGCCGAGCGCCAGCACCTCGCATGCCGAGGCGTCGTCATGACGTCCGAGCAGGCGTCAACGGCCGGAGCGCAACTCCACCCGCCGATCGGCCTGATACACGGCATCGAGCGGCAGGGCTTTCCGGTCGATCGCGAGATAAGGCTCGGACCGGCCTTTGGGAAGGAGCGAAAGCTGTCCCTGATAGCCGTTGGCACGCAGGTGACGCTCGATCGCCTCGAGGCGGCGGCGCGAGAGCTCGAGGTTGAAGGCGTCGTCGCCACGTACGTCGGCGTGCCCAGTCAGTGTGAGGGAGGTGGGCTGGATCCTGCGCACGTAGGCAACCAAAGCGTCAGCCGCCCTGATGCCGTCCGACGTCATCGTCGCCTCGCCCGAGACGAACGTGATGGGCACCGGGCCCGACGTCGGACGAGCCGCATCGCCGGCTCCCTTGCCACTCGCGGCCGTGGCCGTAGCCAGGCCGAGCGCTGCGTCCGCGGTCGTCGCCGGGGCTCGAGCAGGCGCCACCGCGGCAACGCGGCCCGGCAGGATCGGTCGCGGACCGGCGGTCGCCACCGCAAGCCCCGGCGTCCCGCTCCGCACCGGCACGACCACCGTCACGCTGGGGCTGACCGCCCCCAGCGTCGCCACGGCGTCCGACTTGATCTGGAGATCGACCGGCCCGGCCGCGAAGGTGTGCACCACGACCGCCGACCATTGGCCGGCGTCCGACGCCGTAGCCTCGCCGATGGGCCGCCCGCCGGCAAGAATCGTGACCCGGCTATTGGGAGGCGCCTCGCCTGCGAGCACCGACGCGCCATCGGGATCGATCCGAGCGACGTCGATCTTGAGGCCGGCCGGCGCCGCCTCGCGACCCGATTTGCCGTGGGGAGGCGTGGCGGCTCTCACCTCGCTATTCGCCGGGCGCGGATCGGCCTCGGCAGCAGGGCCCGTCAGCGATGCGACCAGCCGCTCCTCGGCAACTTTGGGGGCGGCGACTGGCTTGGGCAGCACCTCGGGCACACCGGCTACGTGCAGCCATGCGGCTCCAGCAGCCGCAGCCACGATTCCGACGAACGAGAGAAGCAGACGAAATACCAAGCCCATGGCTTGCACCGTGCGACGCGAGTTACGATTTCTTCACTACCACGGTGTGTAGAGCCGATGACAGCCTTCCGCAAGCGCTCATGTCAGAGGGCGCGGCCACATTTACCCATTCTTGCAATAAGTTGGAGGTCATTGTTACCAGCTCGGACAGTCTGCTCCCAACTCTGACCCGAAAATTGCTGGCGCTTTCGGCCGCGTTGCTGCTCGCCGTCATCCTCGCAGTGGCGAGCGATGCCGCGAAGGCCGACGCGATCGGTGATTGCAACGAGGCCACCGACCCCAGCGCCCGCGAGGCCGGCTGCTCCATCGTCATCATGTCCGGCGCGGAAGGCGACGTCCTGGCCACGGCGCTGATGAATCGCGCCATCGCGCTCGCCGCCCAGGGCCTGCCCGAGGCTGCCCTCACGGATCTCGAAGCCGCCCTGGAGGCGGCACCCGGCTCGCTCAGCGTGCTCTACAATCGCGGCAACGTGCACCTCGATCTCGGCCAGTATGCCGAGGCCGAAGCCGATTTCGGACGCGTGATCGAGGCGGCGCCTGAATTCGCGCTCGCGTGGCTCAACAGAGGGTTGTCGCGCGAGCGACTCGGCGACCGGAAAGGCGCCGAGCGCGACCTTCTCAAGGCACTAGAGCTGGATCCAGGCCTCGCCGGTGCGCGCCGCGCCCTTGCGAGGCTCGGCGCTGAGCCTTGACCGGTATCAGCCGCTCTTGCCTGACTTGGTCTTGACGTAGCCGGCGTCCTTGAGTGCCTGCCGGCAGTTGGTGGACAACGTCTTGCCCTTCGCCTCCATGCACTGGCGCAGCTCGACCGAGCCCAGCGCGTAGGGCGAGCAGAAGCGGAAATAGTCGTCCCGGCACTGATTCTCCACTTCCGGCGGATAGGTGGACTGCGCGTGCGCAGCCGTCCCCACGACTCCTACGGCTCCCACCGCGAGAGCCCCCCCCAGAATGCAAAACGTTGCCATTGCCGTGCGCCGCCCCCAGAGCGTCATCGCGTGCTCCTGCCCCAAGCCCCCGTCACCGGCGCCGATGGGATCACCCAAGCGATGGGCGATTCGCACGCGGCACCGTCGCTCGGAGACTATCCAACAGCGACGCATCCCCGCCAGCGCGGAAGGTCATCCCGGCTGGCGATGGCGGCCACCTGTGGTCGGCACGACACGCGGGCAAGCTATGACTTAGCGTAGGGATTGGCTCCCTTGCGCAGACCGAAGCGGATCGGCGTGCCCGGCAGATCAAAGGCTTCGCGCAGGCTGTTCACGAGGTAGCGCACATAGGCCGGTGGCAGGTCGCCGGGCTTCGAGCAGAACGCGACGAAGGTGGGCGGGCGGCTCGACGGCTGCGTCATGTAGCGGATGCGGATGCGACGGCCGCTCACGGCGGGCGGAGTATGTCGCTCGAGCGCCTGCTCCAGCCAGCGGTTGAGCGCCGCTGTCGGCACCCGCTTGTTCCACACGTCGTAGGCCGCGAGCACTGCATCCATCAGCTTGTCGACGCCGCGTCCGGACAGCGCCGACACCGGCACCAGCGCCACGCCTGCCGCCTCGGCGAGCGTCTCGGCCGCCGTCTCGCGGATGTCCTTCAGCACTTTCTGCTTCGCCTCGATGACATCCCACTTGTTGATCGCGACGACGAGGGCGCGCCCCTCCTCGACGACGCGATTGGCGATGATCAGATCCTGCTGCTCGAAGGGGTGCGTCGCATCGATCAGCAGAACCACCACCTCGGCGAACTTGATGGCACGCATGGCGTCGGAGGCCGACAGCTTCTCGGCATGCTCCGAGATACGGGCCTTGCGCCGGAGCCCCGCCGTATCGAAGACGCGCAGCTCGCGTCCTTTCCAGGCGATCTCCGAGGCGATCGAATCGCGCGTCAGCCCGGGCTCGGGGCCCGTGATCATGCGCTCCTCGCCAAGGATAGCGTTGACGAGAGTCGATTTCCCCGCGTTGGGCCGGCCGACTACGGCGATGCGGATCGGGCGGCTCGCCGCGCTCTCCTCTCCGGTCTCGCCGGACGTCGCGTCGCCGTCGGGCGCCGAGGAATCGGCCGCGTCGTCGTCCGCCTCGTCCTCCCCCTTCCGCCGCCGCCGCCGGGTCGCAATTCGCGACTTGAGGCCCAACGCCGTCATCATCTCGGTCTCGAGATCGGAAAGCCCCTCGCCATGCTCGGCGGAGATGGCGACCGGCTCGCCGAGACCGAGCTCGTAGGCCTCGTAGAAGCCGCCGGTGCCAGCCTTGCCCTCGCACTTGTTGGCGACCAGGATCACCTTGCGGCCCGCCCGCCGGGCGACCTCGGCGAAGGCCTTGTCGGCGCCGGTCAGCCCGGCTCGCGCATCGATCACGAACAGCACGAGATCGGCCTTGGCGATGGCGTGCTCGCTCTGCGCGCGCATCCGCGCCGGGATGCTGTCCGGTGCCGCCTCCTCGAGACCAGCGGTATCGACCAGCGTCACCGCATGGCCGCCGATCGTAGCCTCGCCCTCGCGCCGGTCGCGCGTCAGCCCCGGCAAATCCGAGACGAGGGCCGTGCGTTTGCCGGTCAGCCGATTGTAGAGCGTCGACTTTCCGACGTTGGGGCGCCCGACGATGGCGACGGTCGGTGACATGCTGAGCTCCTTTGCGGCGATCTGCCGCCTGCAGCCCGTCTCCTAGCAGAGAACGCCCGCGACGGCAGCACTGCAGCATCAAAGCCCTTGATCGGGCGCTGCCCGCGGCGGCATGGTCGCGCCGAACCCTTCAAGGTCACTGCGAGTCTCACCTCGATGAGCGGCACCAAGCCCACCACAGCCTTCGGCCTGCTCGGCTTCTCGCTGACGCCGCAGCGCGAGACGCTGCGACAGACGCGGGCGCGCACCAAGCCTGTCGGCCGGCGTGCCGAGCTGCGCCCCCGTCTCGTGCTGGCGAGCGCCAGTCCGCGGCGCTTGATGCTGCTGTCACAGGTGGGCATCGAGCCCGACGCGCTCCGCCCCGCCTCCCTCGACGAGACGCCGAGGCGGGCCGAGATGCCGCGAAGCTACGTGACGCGTCTCGCCCGCGCCAAGGCCGAGGCGGCGCGCGACCTGATCGCCAACGACAAGGACCTGGCCGAAGCCTACGTGCTCGGCGCCGATACCGCGGTGAGCTATGGCCGCTCCATCTTCGGCAAGCCGAAGAACGTCGACGAGGCGCTGGCCATGCTCCTGCGCCTCTCGGGCCGCTCGCACCGCGTGCTCACCGGCCTCTGCCTCGTCACCCCGGACGACCGGGCGCGCCTGAAGGTGGTCGAGACCCGGGTGCGCTTCCGCCGCCTCTCCAAGGAGGACATGGAGAGCTACCTCGCCTCGCGCGAGTGGCGAGGCAAGGCGGGTGGCTATGCCATCCAGGGCATTGCCGGCTGTTTCGTCCAGAAGCTGTCGGGCTCCTATACGAACGTGGTCGGCCTGCCCCTGACGGAGGTCGTCGCGCTCTTGAAAGGCGACGGCTTTCCCATCCATTTCAATTGGCTGAAGGCTGGCGAGGCGGAGCCGGAGTGAAGCGATGAACGACGGCGGCGACAGCGAGCGCAGCGACATGCCCGGGACGCGGCGCTGCTCGATCTGCGGCAAGCCCGTCGTCGAGCGGTACCGTCCGTTCTGCTCGAAGCGGTGCGCAGACGTCGACCTCGCGCGCTGGCTGGGCGGCACCTACGTGATCCAGGGGGGCAACCAGGACGCGGACGAGGACGGAGACGAGGCCGCCGGTGCGGCCGAGGCCAGGGAGAAGCCACGTGCAGATGACTGACATCCCGTTCGGCACCACCGACTGGGCAGGTGTGCCGCAGACCGAGCACAAGGGCGAGACCGGCATCGCCACATGGCGCACCCGCCAGTTCGGCGCCATCCGGGTGCGCATGGTCGAGTACTCGCCCGGCTATCTGGCCGATCACTGGTGCGAGAAGGGCCACATCCTGCTGGTGCTCGAGGGCCGCCT
>JBFWQN010000343.1:0-6004 GCA_050249405.1 Hyphomicrobiaceae bacterium
GCCGTCGGGAACGCCTGCGATTCTGGAGCCTTCTGGAGATGCTCGTAGTCGAAAGTGAATGGCTCGTAGTAGTCGTCGATCTCCGGCATGTTCGGGTTGGCGAAGATGCTCGCCAGAACACGCCACTTGCCACCGATGCGGGGCTCGATCTTGCCATTGGATTTGCGTTTCCAGCCGCCCTTCCAGCGGCTCTGGTTCTCCCAATCCTTCGGATAGCCAATGCCGGGCTTGGTCTCGACGTTGTTGAACCACGCATATTCCATACCCTCGCGGTTGGTCCACACGTTCTTGCATGTCACCGAGCAGGTATGGCACCCGATGCACTTGTCGAGGTTCAAGACCATCGCGATCTGAGCGCGAACTTTCATTGTTATTATCTCCCGATCATTCGGCAGCGATGGGCTTGGTCTTCGGCAAGGCGGGACCGTGGGCGCCTTTGAAGTCGCCCTCGAGCCAATCGACGTGACGGACCTTGCGGACCACGACGAGCTCGTCGCGGTTGGTGCCGATCGTGCCGTAGTAGTTGAAGCCGTAGGCGAGCTGAGCGTAGCCGCCGATCATGTGCGTGGGTTTGAGGACGGCGCGCGTCACAGAGTTATGGATGCCGCCGCGTTGTCCCGTCATCTCGGAGCCGGGCACGTTCACGATCTTCTCCTGCGCGTGATACATGAAGAGCGTGCCGTCCTTCATGCGCTGGGAGACGACCGCCCGCGCAACGAGGGCACCGTTGGCATTGTAGGCCTCGACCCAATCATTATCGACGATGCCGGCCTTCCTCGCGTCGTTCTCGGAGAGCCATACGATCGGTCCGCCGCGCGACAATGTGAGCATCAGCAGGTTGTCGGTGTAGGTCGAGTGGATGCCCCACTTCTGGTGCGGCGTGATGAAATTGAGGACGACCTCTTTCTCGCCATTGGGCTTGATGCCTTGCACGCCCTTGATGGCCTTCATGTCGATCGGTGGCCGGTAGACGCAGAAACCCTCGCCGAAGGCGCGCATCCACAAGTGATCCTGATAGAGCTGCTGGCGACCTGTCAGCGTTCGCCACGGAATGAGCTCGTGCACATTGGTGTAGCCGGCGTTGTAGCAGACCTTCTCGCTCTCCAGTCCGGACCAGGTGGGGGATGAGATGATCTTCCGCGGCTGCGCAACGACATCCCGGAAGCGGATCTTCTCGTCCTCCTTCGGCAATGCCAGGTGGACGTGTTTGCGGCCTGTCGTCTTCGACAGCGCTTCCCATGAGCGCACCGCGACCTCGCCGTTGGTCTCCGGCGCGAGCATGAGCAACACCTCGGCAGCGTCGATGTCGCTATCGATGCGGGCCATGCCCTTGGTCGGGCCATCCTCGGTCACGACGCCGTTGAGGGCCCGGAGGTTCTCGACCTCGTGCTCGGTCTTCCAGGCAATGCCCTTGATGCCGTTGCCGATCCTCTCCATGAGCGGGCCGAGCGCCGTGAACCGCTTGTAGAGATTCGGATAGTCGCGCTCGACGACCGTAACGGCGGGCATCGTCTTGCCGGGCACCGGCTCGCATTCGCCCTTTTGCCAGTCCTTGGGCTCGAACGCTTGTGCGATCTCGGCCGGCGCATCGTGCATGATGGGCGTGAGAACCACGTCCTTCTCGACGCCGAGCACCTCCGACGCGACCTGCGAGAACGCCTTGGCGATGGCTTTGTAGATCTCCCAGTCGGACTTCGCTTCCCACACGGGATCCACCGCGCTCGTGAGCGGATGAATGAAGGGGTGCATGTCCGACGTGTTGAGGTCGTTTTTCTCGTACCAGGTCGCCGTCGGCAGGACGATGTCGGAGTAGACGCACGTCGTCGACATGCGGAAATCGAGCGTCACGAGCAGGTCGAGCTTGCCGCGCGGCGCCTCGTCGTGCCAACGCACCTCCTTCGGCTTCTCGCGCCCTTCCTCGCCGAGGTCCTTGCCAAGCACGCCATGCGACGTGCCGAGCAGATGCTTCAGGAAATACTCGTGCCCCTTCCCTGAGGAGCCGAGCAGGTTCGAGCGCCAGACGAAAAGATTGCGTGGGAAATTCTGCGGGGCGTCGGGGTCCTCCCAGGCGAAACTCAGCTCGCCCGACTTCATGGCCTTGGCCACGAAGGCGGACGCGTCCATGCCCGCGGCCTGCGCCTGGCTCGCGATCTCGAGCGAGTTCTGCGTCAGCGTAGGGTAGGCCGGCAGCCAACCCATTCGGATCGAGCGGATATTGTAGTCGATGATCGATCCGACCCAGGGACCGGGAGGGGCCGTTGGCGAGAGGATGTCGGTCGTCAGCATCGTCTCGTAACGCCACTGGTTGGTGTGCGTATAGAAGTACGACGTCGAGTTCTGCTGGCGCGGGGGGCGGCCCCAGTCGAGTGCGAACGCCAGTGGTGCCCAGCCGGCCTGCGGACGCAATTTCTCCTGGCCGACATAATGCGACCAGCCGCCGCCCGATTGGCCGACACAGCCGCACATGACCAGCATATTGATCACGCCGCGGTAGTTCATGTCGGCGTGATACCAGTGGTTCATGGCTGCGCCGATGATGACCATCGAGCGGCCATTGGTTTTCTCGGCGTTGGTTGCGAACTCTCGCGCGACCTGAATGATCTTGTCGCGCGAGACCCCCGTGATCGTCTCGGCCCAGGCCGGTGTATAGGGTGCGCCGTCGTCGTAGGAGCTTGCGACGTTATCGCCGCCGAAGCCGCGGTCTACGCCGTAGTTGGCCAGGAGCAAGTCATGCACTGTGGCAACGAGCACCTCGCCATCTGCCAAGGTCAATGTCTTGACCGGAACGCGGCGGTCGAGAATGCTCTCGTGGCTCGTGCTGACGAAGTGCTCGTTGGCGATGTTGCCGAAATAGGGGAATGCGACGTCGGCAAAGTCATCCTTCACGTCGGCCAGAGACAGTCGGAGCCGGGTGGCACCGCCGCCTGCCTCCTTCTCCTCGATGTTCCATTTGCCTTGCTCGCCCCACCGGAAGCCAACCGAGCCATTTGGGACGACGATCTTGCCGGACGTCTCATCCAGGGCGACGGTTTTCCATTCGGGGTTGTTTTTCTCCCCGAGCGCTGCGTCGAAGTCGCTCGCACGAACGAAGCGATCGGGCACCAGCCTGCCGTTCTGCCGGACCAGCTTCACCAGCATCGGCATGTCGGTGTATTGGCGCACGTAGTCGCGGAAATACTTGGCTTCGCGGTCGACGTGGTACTCCTTCAGGATCACGTGTCCCATCGCCATGGCGAGCGCCGCGTCGGTGCCCTGCTTCACGCTGAGCCAGATTTCGCCGAACTTGGCGGCCTCGGAGTAGTCGGGGCAAATCACTGCCGACTTCGTGCCGCGATAACGTGCCTCTGTATAGAAATGCGCGTCCGGCGTGCGCGTCTGGGGTACATTCGAGCCCCACAGGATGATGAAGCCGGCGTTGTACCAGTCGGCCGATTCCGGCACGTCGGTTTGCTCGCCCCAGGTTTGCGGGCTGGCTGGCGGCAGGTCGCAGTACCAATCGTAGAACGACATGCAGACGCCACCGAGCAGCGAGAGATAGCGCGAGCCTGCCGCGTAGGAGACCATCGACATCGCTGGGATCGGCGAGAACCCGACGACGCGATCTGGGCCGTACGTCTTGGCGGTATAGGCGTTCGCTGCGCCGATGATCTCGGTGATCTCGTCCCATTTGGCGCGCACGAAGCCGCCGTGACCGCGCACCTGGATGTAGTCCTGACGCTTTGCCGGGTTCTCGACGATCGCTTTCCAGGCGGCTACGGGGGGCAGCGTCTTGCGGGCCTCCCGCCAGTGCTTCAGCAGCCGCGAGCGGATGAGCGGATATTTCACGCGATTGCCGGAATAAAGATACCAGCTGTAGCTCGCGCCCCTGGAGCAGCCGCGCGGCTCGTGGTTCGGCAGGTCGGGCCTTGTCCGCGGATAGTCGGTTTGCTGCGTCTCCCAGGTGACGATGCCGCCCTTCACGTAGATCTTCCACGAGCACGAGCCCGTACAGTTGGCGCCATGCGTCGAGCGCACGATCTTGTCGTGCTGCCAGCGCTTGCGATAGCCGTCCTCCCAGCTGCGATCCTCGTTGGTCGTCTGACCGTGGCCGTTGGAGAACGCTTCCTTGGGCTTGGTGAAGAAAGTCAGCCGATCGATGAAGTGGCTCATGGTCGATGCCCTCGATGTGTGGTGTGCCGCCTAAGCGGCCGGTCTGGTGGCGGCTGTGGGAGTCGTTGGACCGCCACGCTCGACGTCAAAGAGCAGTCCGCCTGGGCGCGTGTAGAACCACCACGTCATGGCGATGCAGCTCAGGTAGAAGGCAAGGAAGCCGTAGAGCGCCGCCTCTGCGCCGCCGGTCACCGAGATCGAGGTGCCGAAGCTCTTCGGGATGAAGAAGGCGCCGTAGGCCGCAACAGCGGAGGTGAAGCCGATGATGGCGGCAGCTTCCTTGTCCGACTGACGGACACGGTTTGCCGTCGTCATGCCTGGCTCGAGCCGCGCCACCTCCGTGCGCATGATGGCCGGGATCATCTGGAAGGTGGACGCATTGCCGACGCCCGTCGCGGCGAACAGGAACAGGAAGCTCGCGAAGAAGATGGTGAATGACGTCGGGCTACTCTTGATGCCGATGGCATAGAGAATGCCCACGACCCCGAGGCTCATGGCGATGAATACCCAGAGTGTGATCCGCCCGCCGCCGATGCGATCGCAAGCCTTGCCCGCGAGTGCGCGCGAGACGGCGCCGACGAGAGGCCCGAGGAATGCGTATTTCAATGCATTCACTTCCGGGTAAAGGATCTTCGAAAGCAGCGGGAAAGCGGCCGAGAAGCCGATGAACGAGCCGAATGTGCCGGTGTAGAGCCAGCACATCACCCAGTTGTGGAAGCGGCTGAAGATGACGGCCTGATCGGCGAAGCTCGCCTTCATTGTCGCGATGTCGTCCATGCCGAGCCAAGCGGCAAACGCAGACGCGATGATGAAGGGCACGAACACGTAGCCGGCGTTCTGCAGCCAGAGCGTGGTCGTCACATTGTTGACGGTTGCGGTCTGCGCATCACCGCCGAGCCAGCCGAAGACCCCAGCCGTGATCACCATCGGCACGACGAACTGCACGACGCTGACGCCGAGGTTGCCGAGACCGGCATTGATGGCAAGCGCATTGCCTTTCTCGGCTTTCGGAAAGAAGAACGAGATGTTGGCCATCGAGGAGGCGAAGTTGCCGCCACCGAAACCGCAGAGAAGCGCCAATGCCAGGAAGATCCAGTAGGGCGTGCCCGCGTTCTGCACGGCCCATCCCATGCCGACGGCCGGGATCAGCAGCGACCACGTTGCAAGCGTCGTCCATAGCCGGCCGCCGAAGATTGCCGGCATGAAGCTGTAGAAGATGCGGAGCGTCGCGCCGGACAATCCGGGGAGCGCCGCCAGCCAGAACAACTGGTCATTCGAGAAATTGAACCCGACGCTTGGCAGCTTTGCCACGACGACGGACCAGACCATCCACACCGAGAACGACAGCAGCAGGCAAGGTACCGAGATCCACAGGTTGCGACGCGCGATGGCTCGTCCCTTGGTTTGCCAGAACTCCCGGTCCTCGGGCCGCCAATCGGCGATGGCGCCACTTGCGCCAAGCGCTCCCTCCGTGGCTGGCCCGTGGATCGGCTGCATCTCGGGCAGTTGGGGCAGCCCCCCGACGGGCACTCCGGCCTCGACGGCCTCATGCTCCATCTGCCGAATTGCGAAGTGCATCCAGATGAGCGACACGGAGACGATCAGAAACAGCAGCCAGAAGCAGCTTTGCCAGACGCCCGTGAGGTCGTTGAGCACACCGAATGCGATCGGGAGAGCAAAACCGCCGAGACCACCGACAAGGCCAACCACACCGCCGACGGCACCGACCCGGTCCGGATAGTAGACGGGGATATGCTTGTAGACAGCCGCCTTGCCGAGGCTCATGAAGAAGCCAAGGACGAACGTTGTGACGACGAAGCCGACGAGGCTCATCCGCGTCGAGAAAGCAACCGGC
>JBFWQN010000344.1:0-5977 GCA_050249405.1 Hyphomicrobiaceae bacterium
TGCTCTATCTCAACCAGCCGGTCGACGCGACGGCGCGCTTCCTCAATCGGCGCGACTGGGACGCCTGCAAGCGCGACATGACGGGGTTGTTCGGCGCGTCGTCGCTGGCGAAGCAGCGTTGCATCCTGGGCCTCGATCTCTCGTCGACCACGGACTTGACCGCTCTCGCCGCGTGGTTCCCGCAGTCGATGGACCTGCAATGTTGGTTCTGGATGCCCGGCGACAACATCGAGGAAGCCGAGCGTCGAGATCACGTCCCGTACCGGCTCTGGCACCGGCAGGGCCTCATCGAGGCCACGCCCGGCCGCGCGATCGACAAGGCCTTTGTCGTGAACCGCATGGCCGAGCTCACCAAGGAATACGCCGTGCAGTTCTGCGCAGCCGACCGCTGGCGGCTCGACGAGATCAGGCGCTTGATGGCGGAAGCCGGCGTCAAGATCGAGCTGATGGAATTCGGGCAGGGCTGGCGCGACATGGGGCCGGCGATCGACGCGATCGAGACGGCCGTGCTCAACAAAGAGCTATTCCACCCGGGCCACCCCGTGCTCGACATGTGTGTCGCGAACGCCGTCACCGTCTCCGACCCGACCGGCTCGCGCAAACTGGTGAAGGAACGCAACACCGGCAGGATTGACGGCCTCGTGGCCGCTACAATGGCAATCGGCGCGGCCGTGAAGACCGCGCCGAAGAAAGAGAGCGTCTACAAGACGCGCGGGCTTATTTCGCTGGTTGCTTCGCGTTAGGGAGGGTGACCACGTTGTCCCCTCCCCCTTCCGGCGGGATGTTCTTTTCGGGATCGTAGCCGTCGCGCTCAAGCATCAGGTACGCGCGCGACAATGCCGCGTCGATCATCTTCACGAGCGCCGTGAGGTGATTTTTCGTGTGTATCCAGCCGTCCATCATGTCGGGGATCATGCCGTCTTTCGCGAGGCCGGCAATGATCGGATACAGTTCCTTGTCGCTCTTGTTGATCGTCACGAGCGCGAGCCGCACGCGGGGCAACCATGTGATGCCCCACTTCTCATTGGTCCAGTCAAACTCGGCGTTGATCGGCTTGAACGTCATCCGCTTGCGGAACGCTGCGGACGCGGGGCGGCCACCTTTCCGTAACGGTTTGCGCTTACTTTTCGGCTTAGCCTTGGCCATGGGATGCTCCGTGGTTGAGGTTAGAGCCGGGTCGGGTGTTACCAGCACTCGCCCGGCTCGCCATTTGTGCACCCTTGCATGTGTGCATGCAATCATTTATTCATGTTCCCATGCTTCAATGGGAACATGGCTATGGCAACTATCCTCGTAGCGTCCCGCAAAGGCGGCTCCGGTAAGACGACGCTCGCCGTGCACATGGCGGCGCTCGCCGATCGGCCGAAGTCCCCGGCCCTCTTGATCGACGCGGACCCTCAAGGCTCGGCAAAGTTCTGGTACAGCCGGCGTGAAGCCGAGACGCCGCTGCTGGCGTCGGCCGCTGCCGGCGGCGTGCCGGCGATCCTGAAAGATGCCAAGGCCTCCGGCGTCGAGACGGTCATCATTGATAGTCCGCCGCATGACGCGACCGGCATTGCCGCGCTCATGCGGTTGTCGGACTTCGCCGTCATCCCGACCAGGCCGGGGCCGCTCGACTTGGCGGCCGTCGCCAGCACGATCGAGATCGCGCGCGCGGTCAAACTGCCGTTCGTGGTGATCCTCAACGCGGCGCTGCCGCCACGGGGCGAGGGCGAGCCGGCGATCGTCTCCGAGGCGCGGCAGGTGCTCGCCGACATGAACGCCCCGACGCTCACCTGCTACGTGGCGCAGCGCGCGGACCTATCCCATTCGCTGATTACGGGCGCGGCCGTGCACGAGTTCGCACCGCAGTCTCGTGCGGCCGAAGAAATCCGCGCCGCGTGGCGCGCGATCCTGTCCATGCTGAAAGGAGGCCGGAATGGCTAAGCGTGCATCCCTGACAAAGCTGGGCCTCGCCCGGCACGTCGCGCCCAAGGGCGAGGCGCCGGCCGCGCCGAAGATCGAGGAAGGCGGCAAGCCGCGCCACCTGCAAATCCGGCTCAACGATGCCGGCTGGCAGGAATTGAAGCTGTTGAGCGTGGCAGAGCGCCGGCCGCTACAGGCCCTCATGATGGAGGCTTTGAACGATCTCCTACGCAAGTACGGGCGCGGCCCTATGGTTGAAGGCAAAGAGGAATGAATGCGTGCATGCACGCATGAATGGAGGAACGCATGGGCGTATCAATCGAGATCAGGACGGCGGTTATCTGCGCCGACGCGGGCAGGTGCTTCTACTGCGGACACCCGGCAACGGGCGTCGATCACATTGACAGCCGGAAGGCTGGCGGCTCCGATCGGCCCGATAACCTCGTCGCCGCGTGCGCGACGTGCAACGGCTTGAAGCGGGACAACCCGCTGCCGGCGGCCGTGAGAGACGAGGCCAAGGCGACCGCCTTCATCCGCGCCGACATGATCCAGCGCATGGCGGACGAGGCGAGGGCGGCCAGCAAACGGGCGTCGAGCCGACGCATAATCCCCATTATGGAACGCGATTTCAGGTAGTTCCGAAGTCGTCGCAAGTCTCCGACGAGGCCCGGCCCGGCTATTCAGTATAGCCGGGTTTTTTGTGCCTGTTCGTTCTCACTTTTCCCCATGCCGAATACTCGGAGTTGACAAATCGGGCTCACGAGAGCACAAGTGACGAAACTTGCTCATCGGAGGCCCTCTTATGAACGCGACATTGGCGAAGAAGCTCCGCTTCTCCGACGTGGTGTATGCCATCAACGGCACGCCGAAGTCGCTGCGCTTGTGGCTACAGCGCGGCCTCGTGACCATCCATACGCCGAAGCCGGAGGGCGCGGCCTGGACCACCTACAGCTTCATTGACATCGCCATCTTGGCCCTCGTGCGCCAGCTCGTGAACTTCGGGGTCAACGTCCCGACCGCCTCCGCGATCGCCAACGAGGTGATGACGGCGTTCTTCCCCAAGCTGCTCAACGTGCAGCACCCCGACAAGATGCCGGCCGGCGCGCTGGCGGCGATGTGGACCAACCGTCGCCTCTATGTTTACCCGACCGAAGACGACCAGTGGAAAATGAACTGTGTCGCCTTGTGGGAAAGCGGCCTCTCCGAGCACCGCGACGAAAACTTTCACCCGGACTTGCCGAGCGGCGTTGCCTTGATCCGCAAGGAACAAGAGCCCGCGCCGGTCTTCCTGTCGATCGACGTTGAGAGCGTCTTCCGTACCGCCTTCGAGCGCGCCGACGAGAGCGTGAACGAGGGCAGGGAGGATGACGACGAGTAGAGCTAGCCGACCGCTTCGCGACGGCGGTCGGGATATCGTGAGGGGCTTCCGTGGTCCGGCCGAGCATGGCCACTTTGAACACGGAAGCCCCACGTCGCCAGTACAGTGTGTTGTACAGCGTATACGCAACTTAACCCGTGCCCGTCGTGAGACGGGCAGTCCCCGTGCCGCCCTGCGGCCAGAAGGAGCTTTTTTATGCCCAAGCTTCATGAGCTACAGGAGGCGCGCGCCACGGCCGTTGCCTCCATGCGTTCCCTGAGTGAGAAGGCCGAAACCGAGAAGCGGGATTTGACCGCTGCGGAAGACACCGAGTTCAACACCCTCAAGACCACGATCGCCGATCTCGACAAGAAGATCGGCCGCGCCCAGGCGCTCGCCGACGCCGAGCGTAGCGCGCCGGCAGTCGTGCACGGCCGTCTCGGCGACGGCGCCTATGAGGAACGCGCGCGGGATTTTTCGCTCACGAAAGCGTTCCGTTCTTTGCTCCCTCGCGATCTCGGCGGCGGCGACGTTGACGTAGGTTTCGAGCGCGAGATTTCGGCGGAGGTCGCGAAGCGCAGCGGCCGCAAGTTCGAGGGCCTCGCCGTTCCCGATCAGGTGTTCATGCAGGAGAAGCGCACGCTTCTCGTCGGTTCGTCGGCGGCCGACCTGGTGCCGAACGTGCACCGCGCCGACCTGTTCATTGACCGGCTGCGCAACGCCCTCGTGACTGCCCGCCTGGGCGCCACCTATCTCGACGGCCTGGTCGGCTCGCCGATCGACATTCCGCGCCAGACCGGATCGAGCACGGCGCAGTGGGTCGCGGAAGACGGCTCGCTGACGGAAACCGATCCGAGCTTCGATGACGTGAACCTGACGCCGAAGACGGTCGGCGCGATGACGAGCTACAGCCGGCGCACGCTGTTGAACGCCTCGCCCTCGATCGAGCAGATCATTCGCAACGATCTCGCGTCCGTCATCGCGCACGCGGTCGACGAGAAGGCCTTGATCGGCACCGGCTCCGGCAACACCCCGACCGGCATCTTGAGCCAGAGCGGCGTCAATGACATGGCGCAGGACGGCACCCCGACCTGGGATGACGTGCTCGCCTTCATCGCCGCGATCGAGGGCGACAACGCGCTCGAAGGTTCGCTCGGTTGGGTCATGAACCCCTACGTGAAGAAGAAGCTTCGCGGCACCGCCAAGGTGGCCAGCACCGACAGCGTGATGCTGATGGAAAGCCCGAACGAGCTGGGCGGCTATCCCGCGCTCACCACCAACGCGCTCGCCGGCTCGGCGCCGGGCGTGTCACCGGCAGTGGGCGGCACCATCATCTTCGGCGACTGGTCGCAGCTCATCATCGCGTCGTGGACCGGCGTCGACATTCTGCTCAACCCCTACGAGACCACGGCCTATGCGAAGGGTCGCGTCATGGTGCGGGCAATGAAGGATGTCGACGTTGCCGTGCGGCACCCGGAAAGCTTCGCCTTCGAGAACGGCGTCGTAACCTGAGGGGAGGCGACCATGGCCATCGAGCGCCGGGTCGCCATTGAGCTTCGAGCTGGGGGAGACGCCAAGTCTCCCCGGCTCGTCGGTCATGCGGCCGTGTTCAACTCCCCGTCGCAAGACCTGGGAGGCTTTACCGAGATCGTCATGCCCGGCGCCTTCAAGCGCACCCTAGGCACCGATCGCGACCCGCTGGCGCTTGTGCAGCACATGCCCCAGCTCGTGCTCGGCCGCCGTTCGGCCGGGACACTGCGCCTGCAAGAGGATCAGCGCGGGCTTGCCTTCGAGATCGACATGCCGCCGACGCAGGCGGCCTCCGATCTTCTCGTCAGTGTGCAGCGTGGCGACGTGCGGGGCGCGAGCTTCGCATTCTCGACACCCAAGGGCGGCGACCGCTGGGAACAGCGCGGCGGCTCCGTGGTGCGCACGCTGCTCGACGTCGACCTGCACGAGATCACGATCACGGCGCAGCCGGCGTATCTCGACACGGCCGTCGCCCGCCGCTCCTACGAAATCCAGTTCGCGCCGACGCCGCGTCTCCGCGCGCTGCGCCGGTTCTTGGAGACGGTCTAATGGAAACCGCGCACATCACGACCGAGAAGCGGTCGCAGCCGACCACCTGGGACTTGCTGCGCACCGGCGGCGACTTCGGCACCGACGCCGGCGTGTACGTCTCGCCCTACCTCGCCGAGAACCTGTCCGTGGTGTTCGCGTGCGTGCAGGTGATCTCCGAGACGGTCGGCATGTTGCCCTTGCTGGTCTATCGGAAGCTCGACGGCGGCGACCGTGCGCAGGATCCGTTGCAGCCGGTCGCGCAGATCTTCGCCGGAGATCCTAACGACCGGCAGACGGCCTCCGAGTTCATCGAAATGATGACCGCGCACTGTCTGTTGCGCGGCAATGCCTACGCCGAGATCGTGCGCGACGGGCGCGGCGCACCCGTGCAGCTCATCCCGTATCACCCCGACCATGTGTCGTGCGTCCGCATCCCGCGCACCGGCCGCTACGCCTATGACGTGAGCCTGCCCGAGGGCGGCACCAGGCGCTTGCTGCCCGAGGACATGTTTCACCTCAAAGATCTCAGCGACGATGGCGTGCTCGGCAAGTCGCGGCTCGCCCGCGCGCGGGAGACGTTCGGCTCGGCGCTCGCGACCGAGCGTTACGCCGGCAGCATGTTCCGCAACTGGGCGAGCATGTCGGGCGTGCTCT
>JBFWQN010000345.1:0-5965 GCA_050249405.1 Hyphomicrobiaceae bacterium
CAGCCGAGCGCAAGTCACCAGGCGATCCCGGCAAGGAAGCTCCGAAGCAGGCACCGACGCCATCGCCGAAGACGCCTCGCGGCCTGCCGCAGCCACGAGCGGACGGCGCCCGGGCGCTGGACAAGCCGCCGCAGACCGCCGAGGACAAGACGCGGCAGCTTTCGGATCTCTATGCTCAGCTTGCAGCCGCCGAGAACGAGGCGGAGGCAAAGAAGCTGGCCGGCGCGATCGAGCGCCTCTGGCGGCACTCCGGCAGCGATACGGTCAATCTGCTGGTCAGCCGTGCGGCGAAAGTCGCCGCGGAAAAGCGCGGGCCTCTCGCCGAGAAGCTTCTGGACCGGGCCGTCGCGCTGGCACCCGACTACACGGAAGGCTTCTCCCAGCGCGCGTTCTTCCACTACTCGCAGAACAATCCCGTGGCGGCGGCCGGAGACCTCAGGCGCGTGCTGGCGCTCGACCCGAACCATTTCAGGGCGATGGAAGGCCTGGTGCAGATCTGGCGCGACGCAGGCAACAAGAAGGCTGCCTACGAGGTGCTGAAGCAGCTGATCGAGGTGCATCCTTTTGCGGCGGGCGCCAAGCAGGCATTCGACGAGCTTCGACGCGAGGTCGAGGGCCGCGGCATCTGAGCACCGCGGCCGTCGCGAGCGCCGGCCCTTACGGCAAGTCGGCCGGATTGAACTCGTTGACGAGAGGCTGGCCACGAGCGAAGCGGGCGATGTTCTCGAGGAACAGCTCGTCCCAGCGGCCTCGGACGCCGCTGCCGGCGAAGGACGTGTGCGAGGTCATCCTGACCTTGGGATGGCTCCACAGCGGATTGTCCTTGGGCAGGGGCTCCTCGTGGAACACGTCGAGGATCGCCGTTGCGAGGCGGCCGTCGTCGAGGGCCGAGAGCATGGCTGCATCGTCGATCAAGGCGCCACGACCGATATTGACGAGGATCGCGCCGGGCTTTGTCGACGAGAAAAAAGCCTGTCCGGCGAACTCGCGCGTCTGCGCGTTGAGCGGGCAGGCCAGCACGATGACGTCGGCGTTGGAGGCCAGTCGCGATACATCCGCGAGCGTTCCTGCGTCGTCGACCAGATCGGACAGCTCCGGCGAGCGCCGAACCACGGCGGTCCGAGCGCCGAACGCCTTGGCACGCTTCGCGATCTCCCGGCCGATCGGGCCAGAGCCGACGATCAGCCAGCGCGTTCCCGCGATCTCGCGGTAGGGCGTGATCCTCCATTGCCGCTCGGCCTGCAGACGTCGCTGCTCCTCGATGGGCTGCAGCACGGCGAGCAACTGCCCGAAGACGTACTCCGAGATGGCAACAGCCTGCGCGGACGAGTTCGACAGGCGCATGCCTTTGGCTGCCACACGCTTGTAGAAGGGATGATCGAGCCCTGCGTTATAGGTCTGCAGGACCGTGGCCGATCGCAGCCCGGCCACAACCTCGAAAGCGCCTTCCTGGTACTTGTCGAGATTGATGTCCGACGACAGCCAGACGTAGTCGACCGACACCTCGGCCGGCGGCAGCTTGCGGCCCTCGACATCGACCAAGCCTTGCCGATCGAAGGTCCGGATCGCCAGATCGAGCCCAAGGCCGGCGAGGCGCTCGCCGATCCGGGTGAGAGCCTTGTCGTACATCAACAGTGTAACGGGCATGAGGCCTCCTCGCAGGACTGGCGCAGAAGCTAAAGCGCAGAGGACGCTCTGACCATCCCGGTGCAAAATTGAAGTGGGCGCCGGTGCGCGACGCACCGGCCGCACCGGCCGCACCGACCGGGCTAGGCGACCACGAAGATGGGCAGCACCAAGTCCGGGGTGGCGGGCTCGAACGCAACTCTCACCGGCAGACCGATTTTCAGGGTGCTCGCGTCGGCGCCTTTGAGCTGGGCCTGCATGCGCACTCCTTCCGCCAGATCGACGGTGACCAGGATGTACGGCAGCTCCGCCTTGAAACCCGGATGGAAGGCATGGTGCGAGATGGTCCAGCTGTGCACCGTGCCGGTGCCCTTCGCCTCCGTCCAACGATGCTCCATCGAATAGCAGTGCGGGCAAACGGGGCGCGGATAGTGGCGCACCTTTCCGCAACTCGCACAGGCCTGGAGGAGCAGCTTGCCGTGGCGCAACCCCTCCCAGAACGGAGCGGTATCGGCGGTGGGGTTGGGCAGCAACTTGGCGTACATCTCGGTCTCCACGTGTGCCTCCCTCAGGCGCGCGCCATGATGGCGATCGAGCCGTCGCCCATGTCACCGTAGCCGGTGACGAGACCCACCTGGGCGCCGCCGACCTGTGCCTTGCCGGCCTCGCCGCGCAGCTGGCGCGTCAACTCGACGACGTGGTTGAAGCCGGCCATATGCGCCTGACTCAGCAAGCCGCCGTGGGTGTTGATCGGCAGCTTGCCGCCGAGCCGGATGGCGCCCGAGGCGACGAAAGGCCCGCCCTCGCCCTTCTTGCAGAAGCCCATGTCCTCGAGCTGGCACATCACGATGTAGGTGAAGCAGTCGTAGACCTCGGCCACATCGATGTCGTCCCGCGTGACACCAGCCATGCCGAAAGCCTTGGGTGCGGCCTTGGCCAGACCGAGACGCGTCAAATCCGGGCGCTGCGTGATCGCCGATGGCGAATCGGGGTGTCCCTCGGCAACGCCGAGCACCTGGACGACCGGCTTGGCGCAGTCCCTGGCGCGCTCCGTCGAGGAAACCAGAAACGCGCAGCCGCCGTCGCTCTCGAGACTGCAATCGAACAGGCGCAACGGGTCCGAGATCATGCGAGAGGCCTGATGATCCTCGACCGTTAGCGGCTTCGTCATCATGGCATTGCCATTGAGGATGGCGTTGTGCCGGGTCGACACCGCGATCTCGGCGAGCTGGCGGCTGGTCGTGCCGTAGAGCTCCATATGGCGCCGCGCCATCGGCGCGTAGAGCTGAGCCGGTGCAATGGCCCCCGACGGCATCTCGAACTCGCCGATCAACCGGAACTGGGGCATGTCGCGCACGCGGTCGCCTATGCGGCCACCGGAGCCAGAGGCTCCGTTGCGGCTGATCGGCACCAGGACATGGTTGCAGATGCCCGCAGAGATGGCCGCGGCGGCGCACTGGATGGAGGCGACCGCGCTCGCGCCGCCAAGTGGCGTCACTGCGGAGAAGCGCAGGTCCGGAATGCCGAAGCTCGTGATGAAGTCCTCGGCCACCACGGCCATGCTGCCATAGGCGACGATGCCGTCGATATCCTTCGGGTCCAGCCCCGCGTCCCTCACCGCGGCGAGCGAGGCCTCCATCTGCATGGTTGCGATGCTCTTGCCGGACTGGCGCGAGTAGCGGGTCTCTCCCACCCCGGTGATGGCCGCCTTGCCGCTGAGTGACATGTCCGTCGCCTCCCTTCGATGCCCTCGAGAACGACGAGGTTGGCGCAGACGTGCGCCAAGGGCAACACGGCATTCACGCGTGTCGCCAGGGCGGGCGCCAGGAACGGGCAGGCGCGGCGGCCCGGACCCGTGGGCCGCCTCTGCGTGCCGGATTGACGCGTCAGCTCTCCTCCTCGTCCTCCCCGCCGCCGCCGATGATGCCGGTGACATCTCCGCCGCCGTCCTCCTCCTCCTCGAGGAAGGTATCGTCCTCGGTGTCGGCGATCGGCTCCTCGGCGCCCTCGACGTCGACCAGCGCGTCCTCGGCCTCGACCTCGGGGGCGGCCTCGGGACCGACAGCTGGAATCACCTCGGGCTTGCGCGCCGGGCGGCGCTCCTCGCGCGCCGGCTCGGCCGGGCCGCGAGCGATCACATAGGTCGAGCCGCAGATCGGACAGGCGATGGGATCGCGTCCAAGATCGTAGAATCGCGACCCGCACGAACCGTTCTGGCAGGTTCGCTTGGTGCCGCGCGCCGCCTTGTCGGCCATGGCATGCCTCTTTTGTTCCTGAAAAAGTGGCGTGCTATCGCACACGGCGCGCGCCCGTGTCAAAACCCCATTGGCGCGCCGGGCGCAGCCCGCGTCCGTGCTGCATCCGCCCCTCTCGCGGCTCACGTTGACAGGTCTCGCGACGCCCGTGTCTATGGCATATCGGTGCATCATTCGCCGCAACGCCGGAGCCGACACGTGAGCCACAGCACTGCTGCCCCGAAGCCACTCGTCTCGCATCGCTCCGGCGCGCTGTCCGGGAGAGTGCGGGTGCCCGGAGACAAGTCGATCTCGCACCGTGCACTGATGCTGGGGGCGCTGGCCTCGGGCACGACGCGGATCACGGGCCTGCTCGAGGCCGAGGACGTGCTGAATACGGCGAAGGCCGTCGAGGCGCTCGGGGCGCGTGTCGAGCGGAAGGACGGCGCCTACATCGTCTTTGGCCGCGGTGTGGGTGGCCTCGTGCAGCCCACGGGGCCGCTCGATTTCGGCAACTCAGGGACGGGTTGCCGCCTGATGATGGGCGTCATTGCCGGCCACGATATCGAGGCGAGGCTCGTCGGCGACGCCTCGCTGTCGCGCCGGCCGATGAAGCGCGTGCTGGCACCGCTTCGCCAGATGGGCCTCGATGTCGCCGAGGATCGCGAGACGCTGCCGCTCACCGTGCGCGGCACGTCGAGCCTGGTGCCGATCGAGTATCGTACGCCGGTTCCGTCGGCACAGGTGAAATCGGCGATCCTCTTTGCCGGTCTCGCGGCGTGCGGCGAGACGACGGTGATCGAGCGCGAGGCGACGCGGGATCATACTGAGCGCATGCTGCGGTATTTCGGCGCCGAAGTGCGCGTCGGAACACGCGACGGCAGGCCGGCGATCACGGTCGTCGGGGACGCCGAGCTGGAGGGGCGGCCTGTCGCCGTTCCGGCCGATCCTTCGTCCGCTGCCTTCCTGGCCGCGGCGGCAGCCATCGTGCCCGGCTCCGAGGTCACCATCGAAGGCGTGCTGGTCAACGAGACCCGCACAGGCTTCTACACGACCTTGCGCGAGATGGGTGCCGACGTCGCCTTCCTGGACGTGCGCGACGAGAACGGCGAGCCGGTCGCCGACATCCGGGTGAGGCAGAGGCCGCTGCGGGGTGTCGTCGTGCCCGCACACCGCGCGCCGTCGATGATCGACGAGTATCCCGTGCTCGCGGCCGTGGCCGCCTTCGCCGAGGGCGAGACGCGCATGGAGGGGCTTTCGGAACTGAAGGTCAAGGAGAGCGACCGGCTCGCAGCCACCGCAGCCGGCCTCGTCGTCAACGGTGTCGGCGCGCGGGTCGAAGGCGATAATCTGGTGGTCTCGGGTGGGAAGGCGCCGGCCGGAGGCGGCACGGTCGCAACGCACATGGACCATCGCATCGCCATGGCTTTCCTGATCCTCGGCCTCAGCACGGATCGCCCGGTCACCGTCGACGACGTGACCTTCGTGGCGACCAGCTTTCCGGCGTTCACGAGCCTCATGACGGGCCTAGGCGCCAAGCTCGAGGGCGCCTGATGGTGCGTGGCGCTTCGTCCGCACCGCAATAGCCGATCGCCGCAATCACCGCGGCCACGGCCGCGGCTGGCCATACCTCGGTCTGCCGTAGCGGACCATGTCGAGAACTTTAAGGGAACATTCGTTGACTCGGGCGATGAGGCGAGCCATATTGTCTGGGTGAACTCGAGGTCGAGTTGTAACGAGCATCCGAGCGGCGGCGTCACGACATGAGCGAGCGTGCATCCCGAGAGCAGTCGTCCCTGCAGCCGATCGCAGCCCATATCTGGGACAGTAAATATCGCCAGAGGTCCTCGGATGGGACGCCGCTCGAGGCCACTCTGGACGAGACGTGGGCGCGCGTAGCCAAGGCCGCAGCCGCCGTCGAGGTACGTGACAGGGAGGTTTGGGAGCGGCGCTTTCTCGACGCCATGCGCGACCTGGCCCTGCTGCCCGCCGGCCGCATCATCGCGGGGGCCGGGAGCGGGCGAGACGTCACGCTCTTCAATTGCTTCGTGATGGGCGAGATCGGTGACGACCTCGGCTCCATCTTCGACAACGTCAAGGAGGCC
>JBFWQN010000346.1:0-5961 GCA_050249405.1 Hyphomicrobiaceae bacterium
TGTGATGCCCATCATCGGTCGGACGGAGGCCGAGGCGAAAGCGCAGCTCGACCGGCTTCAGAGCTGGGTGTCGCCGACGACAGCACTCCGCATGGTGTCACTGCGGCTCGGCTACGACATCTCCAAGCACGACCTTGATGGGCCTGTGCCCGAGCTGCCGGCCAACGCCAACAGCCAGTCGTTCGCGCGCACGCTGTTCGCCAAGGCCCGGCGCGAAAATATGACGCTCCGCGATCTCTACAACATAGCCGCGGCGGCCCGCGGTCATTGGGTGATCTGGGGTACTCCGACACGTATTGCCGACACCTTGCAGGAATGGTTCGAGGGTGGGCTCGCCGACGGCTTCATGATCCAGCCGGCCTATTTTCCCGGCGCCTTCGACGACTTCGTCGATCTGGTCGTGCCCGAATTGCAGCGCCGTGGCCTTTTCCGGCGCGATTATGCCGGCGCGACCTTGCGCGACCACTTGCGCTCGGGTCGCTGATCGTCGGCGTCGTTCCGGTGCGCGGCGGCCAACTCGACCGGCGAGGGCTGTTGCCGGTCGCCGCCGAGACGCCGCCGTGATCGCTTGACCGCTGATGCCTGCTGTCGCGGTTCTCTGCATCCGAGGCGTGTCGGCATAGGAGCCATTGCGCCGCCGGCGCAATTGACGATAGCCTGCGAGCACGCGCACGCCGGCAGAGAACGGGGTGGTCGCCTGCGAGGGGGTTGTTCGGGATCGATGCCGGTGACGGACGATCGTCGCGCAGCAATCGTCGGCATCGCTACAAGCGCGTGGCTGGGAAGATAACGCCATGATCGTGTGTGCCCGCGCGCCCGCACCGACCGCCGGAGGCTGGCCTTGGTGATGTTCCTCACCCGCCGCCTCATCCTGGCGGCGTTCACCTGCGTGATGATCTCGATCCTGACCTTCATCATCATCCGGCTGCCACCGGGCGATTTCGTGGATGCCTACATCGCCAATCTCGCCGCCAGCGGCAGCACGGTGTCGGCCGAGGAGGCGCAAAGCTTGCGCCGCGAGTACGGCCTCGACCGCTCTGTGATCGTGCAATACGGCTTCTGGATCAGCCGCGTGGTGCACGGCGACCTCGGCGTCTCCATGATGTGGCGGCGTCCGGTGACGGAGGTCATCGGCGATCGGCTGTGGCTGACGATGGTGGTATCGTTCTCGGCCCTGTTTCTCACGTGGATCATCGCCCTGCCGATCGGCATCTACTCGGCCGTGCGCCAGTACTCGATCGGCGACTACATCGCGACGACGCTGGGCTTCATCGGTCTGGCCATTCCGAATTTCCTGCTCGCCCTGATCCTGATGTATCTGGGATTCCGCTACTTCGGGCTGGCCGTCGGCGGCTTGTTCTCGGCCGAGTATGCCGAGGCACCATGGAGCTGGGCCAAGGCCTGGGATCTCGCCAAGCATGTGCCGCTGCCGGCCCTGGTGCTGGCACTGGCCGGCACGGCCCAGCTCATCCGCATCATGCGCGCCAATCTGCTCGATGAGCTGCGCAAGCCCTATGTCGTGACGGCGCGCGCCAAAGGCATCGGCGAGATGCGTCTGCTTCTCAAGTACCCGGTGCGGGCTGCCCTCAATCCGTTCGCCAGCGCCATCGCCTACCTGTTTCCCTACCTCGTCTCGGGCAGCATCGTGGTCTCGCTGGTGCTGGGCCTGCCGACCGTCGGGCCGCTGCTGCTTCAGGCCCTGGTGGCGCAGGACATGTTCCTCGCCGGCAGCATCGTGTTGCTGCTCGGCATCCTGACGGTGATCGGCACGCTCGTCTCGGACCTGCTGTTGATGTGGATCGAGCCGCGCATTCGCTTGCAGGGGCGCGCATGAGCTCGCCGGCGATCGAGAGCGCGGGGGGCGAGGACCGCTTCGCCGAGGCGACACAGCTCCAACTGACCTGGTGGCGCTTCAAGCGCCACAAGCTGGCTGTCGTCAGCCTGGTCCTGGTGGTGCTCTTCTATCTCGTCGCCATCTTCGCCGATTTCCTGGCCATCGCCGATCCGCATGCGACCGATGCCCGTCGCAGCTTCATCCCGCCGCAATCCATTCATCTCTTCGACGAGGGCGCGTTCCGGCCCCACGTCAATGGCCTCAAGGGCACGCGCGACCCGAGGACGTTCAAGCTCGCCTACGCTCCCGATCCGAGCCGCAAGCTTCCGGTCCGCCTGTTCGCGCGCGGCTACGACTACCATCTGTTCGGCCTGATCCCGACCAACATTCACCTGCTCGGGCTAGAGAGCGGCCAAGCCGTCGACGGGATATTCCTGCTCGGCACCGACCAGCTCGGCCGCGACCTCTATTCGCGCCTCGTGCTGGCGACCCGCATCTCGCTTTCGATCGGGCTGGCCGGCGTGGGGCTGAGCCTCGTGCTGGGACTGATCCTCGGTGGCGTCTCGGGGCTCTACGGCGGCATTGTCGATACCGTCATTCAGCGCCTGATCGAGATGATCCGCTCGATCCCGACGATCCCGCTTTGGATGGGGCTCGCCGCGTCGCTGCCCAATACGTGGAGCGTCACGCAGGTCTATTTCGCCATCACGATCATCATCTCGCTGTTCGGCTGGACGGAGCTGGCGCGGGTGGTTCGCGGCCGCTTCCTGGCACTGCGCGAGGAGGATTTCGTGATCGCCGCGGAGCTAGCCGGCGCCAGTCAGATGCGCATCATTTTCCGCCACATGCTGCCGTCGTTCGCGAGCCACGTGATCGCGGCCACCAGCCTGGCGCTGCCGACGATGATCATCAGCGAGACATCGCTGAGCTTCCTCGGGCTCGGCTTGCGCGCGCCGGCGATCAGCTGGGGCATCCTCCTCCAGGACGCGCAGAACGTGCAGGTGCTGGCGACCGCTCCCTGGCTGCTGACCGCCGCCCTGCCGGTGATCGTGATCGTTCTGGCCTTCAATTTTCTCGGCGACGGCCTTCGCGATGCGGCGGACCCCTATGGCTGAAAGCACGCAACCTCTGCTGAGCGTCCGGGATCTGGTCGTGGAGTTCGGGCTCGACCAGGGCACCATCCGGGCCATCGACAAGGTCAGCCTCGACCTGCATGCCGGACGCGTGCTCGGGGTCGTCGGCGAGAGCGGCTGCGGCAAGAGCGTGACCGCGCGGGCCATCCTCGGCATTCTCGACCGCCCGGGCCGTGTGGTGTCCGGCCGCATCGTGCTCGACCCCGGCACGGCGAGGGAGCAGGACCTCGCCAGGCTGGCAAGCGGCAGCCATGCGATGCGCGAGGTCCGCGGCCAGCGGATCGGCCTCATTTTCCAGGAGCCGATGACGGCGCTGAGCAACCACTACACGGTCGGCAATCAGCTGATCGAGGCCATCCGCGCGCATCGCAGGACCATGAGCAAGGCTGACGCCCGCGCCAAGGCTGTGACGCTTCTCGGGGAGGTCGGCATCCCCCGCCCTGAGGGACGCGTCGACGCCTACCCGTTTCAGTTGTCGGGAGGTCTGCGTCAGCGCGTGGGCATCGCCATGGCGCTGGCCGGCGATCCCGACATCCTGATCGCCGACGAGCCGACGACGGCGCTCGACGTCACCACGCAAGCGCAAATCCTGCTGCTGCTGCGCCGCCTCCAGCAGGACAAGCGCATCGCCCTGATGCTGATCACGCACGACATGGGCGTCATCGCGCAGATGGCAGACGAGGTGGCCGTGATGTACCTCGGCGCGGTCGTCGAGCGGGCCAGTGTGCGTGCCCTGTTCAAGGCACCGCAACATCCCTACACCCGCGCCCTGCTGCGCTCGGTGCCGAGCGTGCGCGCGACACCTCGGGAGCGGCTGGCCTCGATTGGTGGTGCCGTACCGCACCCCGGCCGCCGGCCGACGGGGTGTCCGTTCCATCCGCGCTGTCCCGAGGTGATCGCAGGGCGCTGCGAGGCGACGTTGCCCCGCCCCGTTCTGGCCGGCGTCGACGGCGCGGCGTGCTTTCACGCGGAGGCCTCGGCATGAACGTCCTCGAGGTCGAAGGTCTGAGCAAGCACTTCCCGATCCGTGCCGGACTTCTGCAACGCGAGGTCGGGCGCATTCGCGCGGTCGACGGCGTGAGCTTCCATCTTGCCCGCGGCGAGACGCTGGCTCTCGTCGGCGAAAGCGGCTGCGGCAAGACCACGGTGGCACGGTGCATCCTGCGAGCCTTGCCGCCGACCTCCGGCGCCATCCGGTTTGCTCCTGATGACGGCGAGGTCGTCGATCTGGCACCGCTATCGCGCCGGGCGCTGCGGCCGATGCGCCGGAAGATGCAGATGATCTTCCAGGATCCGTACGCGTCGCTCAATCCGCGCATGCTGGTGGGCGACATCATCGCCGAGCCGCTGCTGGTCAACGGCGTGCCGGCCGAGGCGAGGAGGGCCCGTGTCCTCGAGCTGCTCGAGCTCGTCGGACTGCCCGCTGTGGCCCGGTCGCGATTTCCGTTCGCGTTCAGCGGCGGCCAGCGTCAGCGCATAGGCATCGCGCGCGCTCTGGCGCTCCACCCGTCACTGATCGTCGCGGACGAGCCCGTCTCGGCTCTCGACGTGTCGGTGCAGGCGCAGATCATCAACCTGCTGCTCGACCTCCAAGACCGTTTGGGGCTGTCGATGCTGTTCGTCGCCCACGACCTGGGCGTCGTGCGCCATGTCAGCGACCGCGTCGCCGTGATGTACGTCGGCCGGATCGTCGAGACGGGGCCGACGACCGCCCTCTACGACCGGCCGCTGCATCCCTACACGGCGGCCCTGATGGCCTCGGTGCCGAAGCCCGATCCCGACCGGCGCGACGCCGCGCCGCCCCTGGCCGGCGACGTCGCCGATGCCGCCAACATTCCGCCCGGCTGCGCCTTTCATCCGCGCTGCCCCTATGCGGTCGCCCGCTGCCGCGAGGTGCGGCCCGAGCTGCGAGAGATCATCCCCGGCCGCACAACGGCCTGCCATCGCGCCGATGAGCTGACGCTCGCCGGCGTCGATTGAATCTGGAGGAGACGAGCATGAGGTGGACGAGGACACTGGGCTTTGCGGCGATCGCCGCTGCTGTCTTGCCGGCAATCGCCGTCGCCCAGACCGACCTGCAGAAATCAGGGCTGGTCGGCAAGCTCGAGACGGCGGAGATCGTTACGGACACCGCCAGATATCCTAAGCAGTACAAGGAGGCGCCGCAGCTCGCCGAGCTAGTCAAGGCGGGCAAGCTGCCCCCTGTCGAGCAGCGTCTCCCGAGCGAGCCCATGGTGCTGCAGCCGCTGCGGCAGACCGGCAAGTACGGCGGCATCTGGAGGCGGGGCTTCCTCGGGCCCGGCGATAGCGAGAACGGCAACCGCCTGCGCTCGGGCGACAAGCTCATCTTCTTCGATGCCACCGGCACCGAGATGCGCCCGAACGTCGCCAAGGGCTGGCAGGTGAGCGACGACGGTCGCCAGACCACCCTGTTCCTGCGCAAAGGCATGAAGTGGTCCGATGGCGCGCCTTATACCGCCGACGACTTCGTTTTCTGGTTCGAGGATATCTACAAGAACAAGGACATCGTTTCCTCGCCGGCTCCGGAGCTGCAGATCAATCGCAAGCCTGCCAAGCTCGTGAAGGTCGACGAGACCACGGTCCGTTTCGAGTTCGAGGAGCCGTATCACCTGTTCCTCAATCTCGTCGCCGGTGACACCCAGATCGGCGGCGGCCAATCCCGGCTGCAGTCGGACGGGCGCATGCTCGGGCTTTATGCACCGGCTCATTATCTCAAGCAGTTCCTGCCGAAATACAGCTCGCTCGAGGCCGTGACCGAGAAGGCCAAGGCCGCCGGCTACAAGACCTGGGTTGAATACCTGCGCGTTCGTGCCGACTGGCGATTGAACACCGAGTTGCCGACGGTCGCGGCCTGGAAGATGGTTCAGCCCATCAATACGCAGACCTGGGTGCTCGAGCGCAATCCATACTTCTGGACGGTCGACAGCGCGGGCAACCAGCTTCCCTACATCGACAAGGTGCAGCTCGGGCTCG
>JBFWQN010000347.1:0-5961 GCA_050249405.1 Hyphomicrobiaceae bacterium
TCGGGCAGCGCCCCGGGCTTCAGCACATCGGCCAGCGTCGGCTTGGCGATCACCTCGCGCAGCGGCCGGTCGGTCGAGCCTTCCGGCGCGAACGGGTTGAACGGCTGATTGGCGCTCTCGGTGGAGATGCCGTAGGCCGACTTGTCGTCGGTTGCCGCGCCGGCGCTCGAGCCCGTGCTGGCGACGCCGGATGCGAGGAGCGTACTGCCGCTCTCGCCCGCACACCCGCCAGCCAGCGCGGCCAATGCCAAGGCCGCCGCACCACGGATCAGGCCGTGTCCGAATCGCTCCCCCATGCGACCGCTACTGCTTCAGCAGCGGCTCGAGGGCCTTGTCGAAATACTGGATGTCGTCGGCACGATCGAGCTTCTTGCCGTTGACGAAGAATGTCGGCGTCGAGCGCACCTGGAACGTCTTGTTGGCCTTGTCCCGCGTGGCGGTGATGCCTTCCAGAAGCTTCTGGTCGGTCAGGCACTTGTCGAAGCTTTCCTTGGTGAAGCCGTGCTCGCTCGCGATCTTGAACATGGCGGGAATGGGGCTGCCCTGCACGAAGGCCCACTCGTCCTGCTTGGCGAAGAAGGCCGAGATCAGCTCGTGGCTTTTCCCGTCGCCCGCACACCGCGCGAGCATCGAGGCCGCTGCGGCAAGATTGTCGAGCGGGAACTCGCGCATGATCAGCCGCGCCTTGCCGGTGTCGATGTATTTCTCTTTGAGCTTCGGCAGCACGGTGTTGTGGAAGCTGGCACAGTGGCTGCACGTCATCGAGGCATACTCGACGATGGTCACCGGCGCATCGGCCTTGCCGAGAACCAGATCGGGCAGCGAGCCGGGCTTCATCAGCTCGGCACTGTAATCCTTGTTGGGATCGGCCTTCTTCTCCTGCGCCGACGCGATGGCCGGTGCGATCAGAAGAGCCGCCACGGCCGCTGCTGCCGCTGCCCGCAGAACGGTGCGCCGCGGGTGCCTCGTCCGGAGGAGGCTCTCGGAAAGGTCGTTCACGTGATCTTCTCCGCTCATGGGGCTCCCCGCGAGCCGACACCGCCGGTCATCGAGCCCACGCGGTTTAAGCCAGCTCGCAGCTGAATGTGCAATGAACTCGCCGTGAGCGAGGCATGAGGCAGCGCCGCTGGCGCGTCAAGTCCGGGGACTGCCGCGGGTGCGTCTTGTGACGAGACCTTGCGCCATGCGCTCGAGGGCAGCCTTCAGTCCAGGCTCCGCGATGGCCGCAAGCTCGATCCGGGGTGTGGGCGCCGGGGCGTGCGGCGTCGAAGCCGCCAGCGCGGAGGCCTGCGAGACCTGGGGCCGCGAGCCAGCCGGCCGAATGGAGGCGACCTGCATGATCCGGAGATCTGAGACGGCACGGTAGCCGAAGTAGGCGTTGATGCGCTCGACGAGCTGGGATGTCTTGTACTCGATGTCGAGCGCACGGCCCTGGGCGACGGCGAGCACCAGCGTGGCGCCGGGCCGTCCGCGCTCGGTATCGGCCACCTCGTCGCCGCTCCAGTCGACGCGGCGCGGCCACTTGAGGCGCTCGGGACGGGTATAAGCCGCGATGTCGGCACCGACGATGGTTGCCCAGTCGGTGATCAGGGCCGCGGCCGAGAAGCCGTAGCGCTCGAATGCCGGACGCGTCAGGCGCGGCAGAAAGCTTCCGACCGTCGTCGCCGAGATTTTGGCACGGAAGCCGGGCTGCGTTGCACCGGACGAGCGGGCCGGAGCCATTGGCACGCGACGGGCCTGCACCGCGCCCTTCCGCGCATTGGCGGCGGGCGTCGCGAGTGTGGCCCGTGCTCCTGCAGGGCCGGCATCCGGCGACTTGCTCATGCGATCTGTCCCCCGACTCGGTGCGGTTCCCATCGCACCGCCACATCCTTAAGATCGGGTTAAACGATTCGCCGTCTTGGCGCGCGGGGGGCCTGCCATGAGCACTGTGGCACTCGAGCAACCACTCCTGCAGCCTGATGCAGAGCCGCCTCGCGAGAAGGCCGCCAAGGCTTGTCTCCCGCCGGCCGGACGGTTGCTCGAGTGGTACGACCGCGAGCGCCGCGACCTGCCCTGGCGATACGGGCCCGGCGAGGCTGCTGATCCCTATCGCGTCTGGCTTTCGGAGATCATGCTGCAGCAGACCACCGTGAAGGCGGTCGTGCCCTTCTTCCTCGAGTTCGTGCGGCGCTGGCCGACCGTGCGGCGGCTGGCCAATGCCGGGCTGGACGACGTGCTCGCGGCATGGGCCGGGCTCGGCTACTACTCGCGGGCCCGAAACCTCCACGCCTGTGCAAAAGCCGTGGTCGAGCGCCACCGCGGCAAGTTCCCCGCGAGCGAGACGGCCCTTCGCGAGCTGCCAGGCATCGGCCCCTACACGGCGGCGGCCATCTCGGCGATCGCGTTCGGAGCCCGGGCGACCCCGGTGGACGGCAACATCGAGCGGGTGGTTGCGCGCCTTTTCGCCGTGCGCGAGCCCTTGCCGGGCGCCAAGCCGCGGCTGCGGGAGCTGGCGGCCACGCTGACGCCCGACGAGCGGGCGGGCGACCATGCGCAGGCGCTGATGGATCTCGGCGCGCGCATCTGCACGCCGAAACGGCCATCCTGCCTGATGTGCCCCCTTTCGGGTGGATGCGAGGCACGCGCCCTCGGCATCGAGGCGACGTTGCCCGTGCGTCGCCCGAAGGCAGACCGGCCCGTGCGCTACGGGATCGCCTTCGTCGCACTCAGGGAGGATGGGCACGTTCTCCTTCGCCGCCGGCCCGAGGCGGGTCTGCTCGGCGGCATGCTGGAGGTGCCCTCGACAAGCTGGAGTGAGCGATGGCTTTCGGCCGAGGATGCGCTGCAGGCGGCGCCATTGAGGGCCGACTGGTGGCCGGTGGTCGGCAGCGTCAGCCACACGTTCACCCATTTCAGGCTCGAGGTGATGACCTACCGCGCCCTCGTCCCCGCCGATGCACAGCTCGACCTGTGGGCCGAGCCGGAGCGCTGCCGCTGGGTGGCGCGCCGCAGCCTTGACAAGTCGGCGCTGCCGAGCGTCATGCGCAAAGTGATCGCACACGCGCTCAAGGAGGGGTGAGCCGGCTCCTGCGGCTGCCGCGGTCCATGCGCAGCGGAGGAACGCCCCCAGTGCCGCCGATCGAGATCCGCCACGCCAGCGAGGGACCGGAGCCGCATCTGGTGGGCACCGGGATCAGCGTGGGCGCGGTGGTGCACGCCTGCCACGAGCGCAGCATCGTCGAGGGGCTTGCGCGGCTCGCGGTGCCGGGACTCGACCGTGGCTCGGTCGAGCCCGTGCTCACGTATTGCGCGGAGCTGCGCTGCGAGGCCGATGCCGCCACCTGCCCCGGCTGCAAGCGCCGCACGGAGGCGCAGGGCCTGCACACGCTCGACGACTTCGTTCGTGCCCACGCCGAGGTCGTCGTGGGCGACGGCTCGGTGCGGCTCGTCGGCCGTGGCACCGGCACGGTTCACACGCCCGCCCTGGCTGCGCTCGAGAAGTCCTGGTCCGGCGAGAATTACTGGTTCTGGGCGCGCCGCGTTATCCGGAAGCTGCGCCACGGCATCCGCCGCGCCCACATCCAGGGCGAGGCCTTCGCCGGGTCCGGCGAGACGCCGACCGTGATCCTGATGGAGCCGCAGCTCCCGGACAACATCGGCATGGTGGCGCGCGCGATGGCCAACTTCGGCCTCGACGAGCTGCGTCTCGTCGCCCCTCGCGACGGCTGGCCCAACGAGAAGGCCCGCATCGCGGCATCCGGCGCCAACTTCGTGATCGACGACGGGCGCGCCTATGGCACCCTTGCCGAGGCGACGGGCGATCTCAATTGGGTAGCCGCCACCACAGCCCGCCAGCGCGACCTCAGGAAGCCGGTGATGACGCCGGTCGAGGCCGTCGCCGAGATGCGCGCTCGCATCGCGCGTGGCGAGCGCTGCGGCATCCTGTTCGGGCGCGAGCGCAACGGGCTCGAGACCGACGAGGTGGCGGGCGCCGACGCCCTGGTGATGATTCCCGTCAACTCCCGCTTCGCCTCGCTCAACCTGGCCCAGTCCGTTCTGATCCTGGCCTACGAGTGGTTGCGCACGTCGGGCGCTGCGACGCTCGGACGCGTGACGACCTACGAGACGCCCCAGGCCCCCGGGCTGGATCTCGGCGACACCCGGCCGGCGACCAAGGCCGAGCTCGAAGGCTTTTTCATCCACCTGGAGGAAGAGCTGGGCAATCTTGGCTTTTTCAATCCGGCGCACCGGCGGCAGGCGATGACCCGCAACTTGCGGACCATGTTCACCCGCATGGGGGCGACGGAGCAGGAGGTCCGCACTCTGAGGGGCATCGTGGTCGCGCTCGTGAACGGCAAGGGACGGGGGCGGAAGCGGCCATAAGTTTGCCTACTTTCCAGCCGACCCCTCGCCCGCCGCGGGACGGGGGGCCGGCCGCGGGAGCGGGATTGCGATCGCGTGCGATCTCGAATCGCCGACACGCCGCTGAGCGGCGTCTTGCGGCGACGGGCACGGGACAACACAGGGCGAGGGGCGAGAGATGGCAAGCATGGTGCGGACGGGCCTGCTGGCGGCGGCACTGGCGGGACTGGCGGCGGCGCCTGCGCTCGCCCAGTCCGCGACGGGTCAGCTCAGCGACAAGTCGGTGAACGTGCTGATGGGCTATGCCTGGGCCATCCTGCCGGCCAAGTTCACGATGCCGGACGGACGGGTGATCGAGGTCGACAAGAAGGCCAAGAAGAAAGAGACTCTCATTCCGGTCGAGGCGGCGCGCGATGTGATCCGCGCGGGCTACAACTCCGCGCAGGCGCAGCTCTGCGAGATGTGGGAGGAGCAGACCATCAATTACGACGCGATGATGCGGGTGCAGCGCGCCAAGAATTCCTGGTCGGACCCGCAGCTGCTCTACATTACCACGCTGCACCGGATGACCATCCACATGGCGGCCGGAAAGTTGAAGGTCACCGAGAAGGACGGCGAGCTGGTGGTCACCCTCGACACCATTCAGCCGACCAAGGACACGTGCAACGACGAGAAGCGCAAGAAGGTGCGTGAAGCCGTGGCCGCGCAGGTGGAAGCCGCCAAGGCCGTGACGCCGGCGTCCCCGAAGAAGGCCGAGGCCGGCGATACGCCGACGCAGGCGCTGCCTGCCGCCGTCCAGCGGAAGTAGTGCCGAGGCCGAATGCGGTCATGGCCGGTTGCGGTCATGGCAGAAGTGGCAGGGCACAACGGCAACCAAGTCGATAGGCCCGGCCGGGATGCTCGTCCTTGCGGCGGCGAGGTCCCGGATCATCCCCGCCTTTTCAACGCGCGGAGATCGATCATTCCCGGCGCCTCACGCGGATCGGCGTGCGCAGGAAAGAGCACATGCTTCTGGATTTTCTGCGTTCCTGTCGTGGGCAACGCGTCGGCGAACCAGATCCAGCCCGGCGCCTTGTAGTAGGCCAGCCGCTCATTGCAGAAGCGGAAGATGTCCTCGGCCCCGCTGCGGCCGGGCGAACCCGAGCGCAACACCACGCAAGCCAGAACCTCCTCCTCGCGCACCTCGTCCTTCACCGCGAGCACGGCCGCCTGCACGACATCGGGGTGGGTGAGCAGCAAAGCCTCAACCTCGGCAGCGGCGATATTCTCGCCCGAGCGCCGGATGATGTTCTTCTTCCGGTCGACGAAGTGCAGCATGCCGTCCGCGCCGCGCCAGACGGTGTCGCCGGTGTGGAACCAGCCGCCGCGCCAGCCCTTCTCGGTCTCCTCGCCATTCTTGAGGTAGCCGGAGAAGGCAGCTCGCCGTGGCGTTTCCGCCGAGTGCCGCACCACCATCTCGCCCGGCGTTCCGTCGGCCACATCGCGGTCCTGGTCGTCGACCACCCGGACATCGAGGCCCGGCACGGCCTTGCCGAAGGCGCGTGTCCCGACCTGTCGGGGCGCATGATTGTCGCCGAGGATGCGGCAGAACTCGGTCATGCCCCAGATCTCGACCAG
>JBFWQN010000348.1:0-5932 GCA_050249405.1 Hyphomicrobiaceae bacterium
GGCCGGTTCCTTCATGATGGGCGCGCCCGAGGACGAGATTGGTAGCCACCCCTTCGAGCGGCCCGTGCACAAGGTGACGTTCGCGAAGCCCTTCGCTATGGGCCGGCACGAGATCACGCGCCAGCGATTCGAGGCGTATCTGAAGGAGGCGGGCAAGACCGCCGAGAAGGGCTGCACCGAGTACAGACCGACGGCCACCGGGCGGCGCCTCGAGCCGCATCTGGAGCCGACCTGGACGCTGGAGAGCCATGGCTATTTCCAGGGCGCGACGCATCCTGTCGTGTGCGTGAGCTGGAGCGAGGCAAAGCAGTTCTCGGCCCATCTCGCCCGCGCGACGGGCCGGCCTTACCGTCTCCCGACCGAGGCGGAATGGGAGTACGCCGCGCGCGCCGGCTCCAGCTCGCGCTACTTCTTCGGGGAGTTCGAGGTCGATCTTTGCGACTACGGCAACGTGCGCGACATGGGCAGCTTCAAGACGTCGACAATTCAGCCGCTCGTCGTGGCCTGCCGGGACGGCTCGCGGTTCACCAGCGCCGTCGGATCCTTCAAGCCCAATGCCTTCGGTCTCTACGACACCATAGGCAACGTCTGGGAGTGGGTCGAGGATTGCAGGCTTTCTGACTACAAGACAGCCAACGCCGACGGCTCCGCTCCGATCGTGCCGGATTGCAAGGGGCGAGTCGCGAGGGGCGGCAGTTGGGGCAGCCACGGCGCCAACGTGCGCTCTGCCATCAGGTGGTTCGGCCTCGGCGCCGAGGTGCGCTTCACGCACACAGGCTTCCGCGTCGCCCGCTCTGCCGATTGATCGGGCGCGCGGCAGTTGCTTACCTGTCTGCCCTGCGCAGCACGTCCAGCAGCTCCTCGACCTTCTTGCGCTGCTCGTCGGGGTCGCCGGAGCGGATGGCATGCTCGACGCAGTGGGCGACATGCGCCTCGAGCACCTGCTCCTCGACGCGCCGGAGCGCGGCACGCACGGCCGCGATCTGCGTTATGACATCGATGCAATAGCGGTCCTCCTCCAGCATGCGCGCGAGGCCGCGAACCTGACCCTCGATGCGCGAGAGTCGCTTGAGGCACTGGGCTTTCGTATCGTCCTGCATCATTGACAGATACCCTGGCAGGGTATAGTGGTCAAGGCCGACAGATACCCTCCACCCGTATGGCTGGCGCACGGCGCCGCCGGGGAGCGACAGACATGGAACACGCCCAAAACCACGACCAGGCCAGCCATGCGCACGGCAGCGTCAACGCGGGAACCGCGACCGCAATCGACCCCGTCTGCGGCATGACCGTGGACATCGCCACGGCGAAGCACACGCACGTCCATGACGGCACGACCTACTACTTCTGCAACCCGCGCTGCGAGACGCGCTTCGAGGCCGATCCCGCGCGCTTTCTCGATCCCGAGGCCAAGTCCGTCGCTGCCAAGGAGGCTGCGAAGGCCGCACCGGCAGGCACGCGCTACACCTGCCCGATGCATCCGGAGATCGTGAAGGAGGGCCCTGGCGACTGTCCCAGGTGCGGCATGGCGCTGGAGCCGATGGGCGTGCCGCCGGCCGACACAGGGCCCAACCCGGAGCTCGTCGATTTCCGCCGCCGCTTCATCGTCGGCGCCGCACTCGCGCTGCCGCTGGTGGTGATCGCGATGGCGCCACACGTCGGCGTGCCGTTGCATCGCTGGCTGCCGCCGAGCGTCTCGCAGTGGATCGAGCTCGCGCTCGCAACGCCCGTGGTGCTCTGGTGCGGCCTGCCGTTCCTGCAGCGCGGCATCGCCTCGATTCGCAATCGCAGCCCGAATATGTGGACCCTGATCGCCATCGGAGTGACCACGGCCTACCTCTACAGCATTGTGGCGGTGCTTTTCCCCGGTGTCTTTCCGGACTCGGTCAAGGGCCACGGCGGCACCGTCGGCGTCTACTTCGAGGCGGCGGCGGTCATCATCGTCCTGGTGCTCGCCGGCCAGATCCTGGAGCTGCGCGCCCGCGAGCGCACCGGCGCCGCCATCCGCGCGCTGATGGACCTCGCGCCCAAGATGGCCCTGAAGCTCGGCGCCGACGGCACCGAGACCGTCGTGCCGGTCGAGACGCTCGTTCCGGGCGACAAGGTGCGCATTCGCCCCGGCGAGGCCGTGCCCGTCGACGGGCGTGTGGCCGAGGGCCGCTCGGGCGTCGACGAGCAGCTCGTCACCGGTGAGGCGCTCCCTGTCGACAAGGCGCCGGGCGACCGGCTGATCGGCGGCACGCTCAATCGCACGGGCGCGCTGGTGATGGCGGTCGAGCGCGTCGGCTCCGAGACCATGCTGGCCCGCATCGTGGAGATGGTGGCGGCCGCGCAGCGCACGCGCGCACCGATCCAGGGCCTCGCCGACCGTGTTGCGGCGTACTTCGTGCCGGCCGTCGTGTCGGTCGCCGTGCTGGCCTTCCTGGCGTGGCTCGTTTTCGGTCCGCCGCCCGCGCTCGCGCATGCCGTCATCGCGGCCGTGTCCGTGCTCATCATCGCCTGTCCGTGCGCGCTGGGCCTCGCAACGCCCATCTCGATCATGGTGGCGACGGGCCGCGGCGCACGCTCCGGCATCCTGGTGCGCAATGCAGAAGCCCTGGAGCGGCTCGCGGGTGTCGATACGCTCGTCGTCGACAAGACCGGCACGCTCACCGTCGGCCGCCCGGTCCTCACCGACGTGATCCCGATGCCCGGCACCACCGAGCGCATGCTGATGCGTCTCGCCGGCAGCCTCGAGCGTGGCAGCGAGCACCCGCTGGCCGAGGCGATCGTGGCTGGTGCCAAAGCGAAGCGCTTCACGCTGGTCGAGCCGGAAGCCTTCGACTCGGTGCCCGGTAAGGGCGCGAAAGGCATCGTGGGCGGCCAGGAGGTGGCGCTCGGCAATGCCGCCCTGATGGAAAGCCTCGGCCTCTCGGTGGCCGAGCACGAGGCGACGGTGGCGGCCCTCCGCGCCGAGGGCAAGACGGCGCTCTATGCGGCGGCGGGCGGCAAGCTCGCCGGTATCCTGGCACTTGCCGACGAGATCAAAGCGACGACGCCCGCGGCGCTACGTGCGCTCGAGGCCAAGGGGCTGCGCGTCATCATGGCGACCGGCGACCACAAGGTCACCGCCGATGCCGTCGCGCGCCGTCTCGGCATCCGCGAGGTGCACGCGGGCGTTCTGCCGGAGGACAAGGCGGCGCTCGTCGCGCGCCTCAAGGTCGAGGGCCGTCGCGTCGCCGTCGCCGGAGACGGCGTCAACGACGCGCCGGCGCTCGCCGGGGCCGATGTCGGCATCGCCATGGGCACGGGCGCCGACGTGGCCAAGGAGAGCGCCGGCATCACGCTGCCCGAGGGTGATCTCATGGGTATCGCGCGTGCCCGCATGCTGGCCGAGGCGACCCTCGCCAACATCCGCCAGAACCTGGCCTTCGCCTTCGGCTACAATGCCATCGGCGTGCCGATCGCGGCGGGCGTGCTCTATCCGCTGCTCGGCTGGCTGCTCTCCCCCATGCTCGCCGCCGCCGCGATGAGCCTGTCGTCGGTGTCGGTGATCGGCAACGCGTTGCGCCTGGGGAGTGCCGACATCGAGCCGAGGTAAAGCGGTTCCAGCGGGTGTCGCGCGAGCTCGAGGCTGCGCAGCCCGCGTGAGCTGCGGCTATCGGCGGCGGCCGAGGAAATTTCCGCTTCCTCAGCGATCGCGATCGTCACGACCGCCTGAGCATGCCCGTTTACGGATGCGGTGATGGGGTGCGCCTGCTTGATCGAGCGCTCTCGCGCCACTTTCAGCGACTGCAGTCGATTGCTCACGAATCCTCCTTGCCGCTTCCCTAGCGGCGGATGTGTCGAATTGCGTGTCCGGGGATGGGTCAGTCGAAGAAGTCGAGGAACGACTTTCGGCGCTTGGGTGCCTGATCGTGCCCGTAGCGGCGATCGTCGTCGTCGTCGTCATCCCGGCGCGGGCGCCGATCCCACTGTCGCGGATGTGCGTGACCGAGAAAGCTCTGCTCCTGGGGGCTGGCCACCACGGTTGCGAGCTTCTCGAGCTCGCCCCGGTCAAGCCAAACGCCACGACACTGGGTGCACGTGTCGATCAAGACACCATTCCTGAGCATTTCCTTCATGGCACCCTGGCAGACCGGGCAGACGAGCACACTCATGTGTTTCTCCTGTCAGATCGCCTTGAGGGTGCGGCTTCCGGCTCGGGCCGTTCCCACGGGCACCGGCCGAGGTGCAGTCGACTCGATGAGCTCGGCGAGGCGACGCTGCGAACGAAGCAGAAGTGCCTGCAGGCGCAGGAGCCGTGACGGCGGTACGTCTGTACGACGCCGCACCTGCTCGATCTGCCCGCGAATACGGCCAGCCCGTTCGAGTATATGTGTGAGGGTTTGCTGCATGTGACGTGCTCCATCCGACGATTGGAGGCATGCACGAGGCCGAAGGAAGGCACCGGGCACGCCCGATGCGGTCCGACATCACAGCGCGACAAGCGCTGTCAGAGGGGCCCGGTTCCGCAGCAACGCCCCGGATATGGGGACGCCTTCCGTTGCAACAATTCGTGAAACTACCGAGATGATGATCGGTGCTTTTGATGATGGCCGTGGCCATGCGGCACGACGGCCTCCCTGGATCGTCTGGCACCATCCCGACTTGGCTGGGGAGGGCCATGCTGCCCGTCAGGGTCATTCCCTCGGCATTCCCACGAGTCCTTCACCTCTCGAACGGGTCCTCCGGATCGATCCAGCGCCGATGCCAGAGCTCGAGCATCATGAGGGCCCAGAGGCGATAGCCCTGGCGCTCGCCCGCGCGGTGGCGGCGGAGCAGATCGGCGACGAAATCGGCGCGGAAAAGCCCGCGCGCGCGGGCTCGCTCGCCGAGCAGGGCGTCCTCCATCCGCGCTTTCAACGCGCCGTCGATCCAGCCGTCGATGGGGGCGGCGAAGCCCATTTTCGGCCGATAGAGCAGCTCCCGCGGTAGCAGCGGCTCGAGCGCACGCTTGAGCAGCCCCTTCGGCTCGCCGCCGGGAAACCGCTGCGCCTCGGGCAGTGACGCCGCCCACTCCATCAGCTCGTGGTCGAGGAACGGCGCCCGGCACTCGAGCGAGCTCGCCATGCTGGCGATATCGACCTTCACCAGCAGATCGTCCGGCAGGTAGGTGTGCACGTCCGCCCAGGCGGCCGCGAGCGGCAGCGACGGCGCCGAGGCTAACCACGGCTCGAGCCTGTCGAGCGCCGAGCGATCGAGGAACGACGTCATGTCGCCCGTGTACATCTCCCGCTTCATGGCGTCGTCGAAATAGGCGACGAACGGGGCGTACCGCCGGCTTCGCGTCGCGCCGAGCCCTTCGGCGGCGCGGCGAACGCGCCGGAGGAGTTGCACCCGGTCGGCGGCGCGCGGCATGGCGCTCGCCGCTGCCTTGAGCGCGCTGACGAGCGGCGCCGGCAGCGCGTCCGCCCGCTCCAGCCGCTTGAGCGCCAGATAGCGCTCATAGCCGAGGAAGCTCTCGTCTCCGCCGTCGCCGGTCAGCGCCACGGTCACGTGTGCGCGCGCCATTTTGGCGACATACCAGGTGGGCACGGCCGAGGAATCGGCAAAAGGCTCGTCGAAGTGCCAGGCGAGGTCGTCGACCACTGCCGCCGCGTCGGGTGTGATCTCCAGCTCCTCGTGGCGCGTGCCGTAGCGCTCGGCCACCATGCGTGCGAAGGGCCGCTCGTCGTGGCTCGCCCGGTCGAAGCCGATGGAGAACGTGCGCACCGGTTGGCTCGTCGCACGCGCCATCATGGCGACGACGGCCGAGCTGTCGACGCCGCCCGAAAGGAACGCGCCGAGCGGCACGTCGGCAACGAGGCGGCGGCGCGTCGCGGCTTCGAGAGGCGCCAGCAGCTCTTCCCGGAGTTCAGGCTCCGGCCGCGCCCGCGCCGCCGAGGGAGGCGGCAGCGACCAGTAGCGCTCG
>JBFWQN010000349.1:0-5911 GCA_050249405.1 Hyphomicrobiaceae bacterium
GAAATGCCTGGCCCGGCTTGTAGCCGATGTAGCGGTGGATGAAGCTCGAGAAGTTGCCGGCGTCCGACGTTACGATGGCGTCGGGCGCGAGATGCTTGCCGATCTCGCAAACGACCTGGGCGAAGTTGATGCCGTCGGTGGTCGGCTCCCATTCCGGCGCGAGCAGCTTGAGATGGATGGCGTTGAGGCCCGCCACCCAGCCCTTGCGCTTGACCGCGTCGGCCGGCGCGCCCTTGGCCAGCAGGCCGCGGATCACGGCTTGCGGATCGGCGGCGATGCCGAGGTCGGGGCGCCAGACGCGGCCGATCTCGTTCGGGTCCGGCCAGACGTGCACCAGCGGCAGCTGCGGCTGGGGTGCCGACGGAAACGTGTACGACTGGCTCACCGAGTCGGTGATGCGCTCGCCGAGCGCCACGATCAGGTCGGCCTTCTTCATCTCGTCGAGCAGCACCTTGGGCACGCGGATGCCCATGTAGCCGCCATAGTTCGGATGATTGGCATCGAAGTGGCAGGGCCGGCGATGCGTCGGGCTGACCGGCAGCATCCATGCCTCGGCGAGCTTGCGGAGATCGTCGGTCACGCCCGCGCCGAGCAGCGCGCCGCCGACCCACACCAGCGGCCGCTCGGACTGGGCCAGCATTTGGGCGAGACGATCGAGGTCTTCCGACCGCGGGCCACCGTAGACGCGCGGGCGCGGCTGATCGACAGGCGCGTCCGTCGTGTCGTTGAAGATGTCCTCGGGCAGCACCACGGCCACCGGACCTTGCGTCCCGCTTTCGGCCAGATGAAAGGCGCGGGCGATCGCCTCGGAGGCCATTACCGGCTCGTTGACCTCGATCACGGCCTTGGTGACGTCGCCGAGCAGCTTGGAATAGTTCTGCTCCTGCAGCGCGAGACGGCCGAAGTCCTTGCGCTCAACCTGGCCGACCAGGATCACCATCGGCGTCGCGTCGTGATAGGCCGTGTGCAGGGCCACCATGGCGTTCGACAGACCCGGCCCGCGGGAGACCACCGCCACGCCGGCCCGCTCGCGCAGGCGACCGTCGGCGACCGCCATGAATGCCGCACCGCCCTCGTGCCGGCAGACGGCGAGGCGGATCGAGTTCATGTCGGAGAGCGCGTCGGTGAGGCCGAGGTAGCTCTCGCCCGGCACGCAATAGACGATATCGACGTCATGCGCCTTGAGGCTTTCCGCCAACAGGCGGGCGACGGTCTGGGCCATTGGGATTTCCTCGGCTGGGCGCGCTCGAGCGGCGCGGGGAAGATGCCTCGATGCTAGGCCGGACCGGCGCCATCTGCCAACCCCGGCGACACTCCGGCGGCACTCCGGCGGCACTCCGGCGGCACTCCCGCGTCGGGGCGACATCCGTCGACCGCGTAGCCCACTCGGGCGCTGCGCCGCGATGTGCTCCGTCAGAAGTAGGAGAGCACGAGGTAGGCGCCGAGCATGAGCGTCGTCCAGAGCGCCATCGTGCCCGTGGGCCAGGTGCGACCGAAGATGCCGTCGGGGCCGTGGCTGGCATAGAGGGCACGCACGAAGCGCCGCGCCGTCTCGCCGGTACCGATGGCAAGGCCTTCCCACGCCTTGCCGCTCGCATCATCGAGGCCGCCCATCAGCGCCCGCCCGGCACGCCGCCACAACCAGTCCGTATCGAGCGTGATGGTCAGCGTGCGTTTCAAGAGGCCGAGCAGCAGGAAGAAGGCGAGGCCCGAGAACAGCAAGAGTTGCAGCTGGAAGACGACGTGCGACGGCGTGTAGGGCACGTATGGCACATCATAAGGCAGCAGCGCATACAGTGGCCCCGGCCAGATGCCGATGCCGATGCAGAGCGCCGAGAGCAGCAGCATGGCCCAGCGCATGTTGGCCGGCGGCTCGGGCGGACGCAGCCCCGAATCCTTCTGGAAGAAGACGAACCACGGGAACTTGATGCCGGCGTGCAGGAACACGCCCGCCGAGGCGGCAGCGAGCAGGAGCCAGACCAGCGCCATGTGCTGCTGCGCGGCAGCCTCGGCGATCATCGATTTCGAGACAAAGCCGGAGGTCGCCGGGAACGCCGAGATCGACAGGGCACCGACGATACCGCACAGGCAGGTGAGCGGCATGGTGCGGAACAGCCCGCCGAGATCGGTGCACTTGCGGCGGCCGGTCATCAGCAGCACCGATCCTGCCGACATCAGCAGCAGCGCCTTGTAGATGATGTGCGTGAAGGCGTGCGCGGCGGCCCCGTTCAGGGCGAGCTCGGTGCCGATGCCGACCGCCGTCACCATGAACCCCACCTGATTGACGATGGAGTAGGCGAGGATGCGCCGCATGTCGTTCTCGAGGATCGCATAGACGATCCCGTAGAACACCATGAAGAGGCCGACATAGATCAGCAACTCGGTGCCAGGGAAGGCGCGGAGCAGCACGTAGACGGCCGTCTTCGTCGTGAAGGCCGACAGGAACACCATGCCGGACCAGGACGCCTCGGGATAGGCGTCCGAGAGCCAGGCGGACAGCGGCGGCGCCGCCGCGTTGACGAGAAAGCCCGCGAGGATGAGCTGGCGCGCGGTGGTGCTCGCATCGATGCGGCCGAAAGCGAGGCTGCCCGTGGCCTGGATCTCGCCGGCGATGCCGGCCATCAGCAGGACGCCGCCGAGGAGGTGCACCAGTGCATAGCGGAACGCGGCGTGCTCGGCGCCCTTGCCTCCGGAGAGCACGACCAGCGTCGAGGCGATGGCCATGGCCTCCCAGCAGACGAACAGCGTGACGAGGTCGCCGGCGAGCACGGCGCCGATGGCGCTGCCGGCGTAGGCCAGCGCGGCCGAAAGCTCGAGCGTGCGCGGTTGCAGCAAAGCGTAGAGCGCCCCCGCGAACGCCATGATCGAGAACACGATGGCAAAAAGCCGCGACAGCCGGTCGATGCGCAGCGGCGTGAGCTCGTAGCCGAGAAAGGCAAGGCGGACCGTGGCGCCGTCGGGCAGCAGCAGCACGATGGCGAGGGCGGCCAGGGGAGCGCCGAGCAGCAAGACGGCGCGCAGCGTGCCCCGCGCGAAAGGCAAGGCAAGAGCCGCGGCGACCAGCACGAGGCCGGGGTGCAGGAAGGCGAGGCTAGTGGTCATAGTAGGTGTCCGGCCGCTTGAGCAACACGCCCAGGAGCTTGGCGAAAAGCACGAGCACCACGCATGCCGCGAAACCGTACCAGGCGCCGAAGCCGAAGGTGCCGTCGACGCCGAAGTGCGGGTGATGCTCCACGACGCGGTCGAGGGCGACGACCGCCGCCAGCACCAGCAGCGAGACGGCCCACAGCAGGCGGATCGTCGAGGTGCGCACGAGCCAGTGATCGTCCGGCCCCTGTGGCTTCGCATCGCTCATGGTGCGCCTCCCTGGATCAGCAACCGCGCCAGCGCGAGAGGAATATCGGGGACGACGAACAGGAGGATCGTCGCGGTGGCCGTCACGACCATGGCGGCGATCATGGGCAGCGGCGCCTCGCCATGGTCGTGCTCATCGTGGACGGCTGCCGCACCGGCCGAATGCGCGTGCGGCGCTGGCTCGACGAAGAAGGCGCGGAACACGATCGGCAGGAAGTAGGCGGCATTGAGCACGGTCGAGGCGATGATCACGGCCACCGGCAGCCACTGGCCCGAGCCCGTCGCGGCCGACAGCATGAACCACTTGCCGAGAAAGCCGGCCGTCGGCGGCAGACCGATCATGGCGAGCGCACCGATGGCGAAGCAGCCCATCGTCCACGGCATGCGCCGACCGATGCCGTCTAGCTGGCTGATCTCGGTCTTGTGCGCCGCCGTGTAGATGGCGCCCGCCGCGAAGAACAGCGTGATTTTCGAGACGGCGTGCGCCGCGATGTGCAGAGCGGCGCCGACCACGGAGAGCGGCGTGAGTATAGCCGCGCCGAGCACCACATAGGAGAGCTGCGAGACCGTCGAGTAGGCGAGCCGCTTCTTCAGGTTGTCCTGCCTGAGCGCGACGAGCGAGGCCAAAACCACCGTGATGCCGGCGGCCCAGACCAGCCACCAGGCGGCACCGGAGGATGCGAGCCTCTCCACACCGAACACCATCACCACGACTTTGAGCACGGTGAAGACGCCGGCCTTCACCACCGCCACGGCGTGCAGCAGGGCGGACACCGGCGTCGGCGCCACCATCGCGGCCGGCAGCCAGAAGTGGAGCGGCATTAGCGCGGCCTTGGCGGTGCCGAACATGTAGAGCGCGAGCAGGGCGCCGAGGAGCCCAGGCCCGACGCTCGCCGGAAACACACCGCCGGCCTTGAAATCCAGTGTGCCCGCCAGCGCGCCCGTCAAGACGATGGCCGGCAACAGCAGCAGCATCGACGTGCCGATCAGCATCAAGAGATAGATGCGGCCGCCCTTCATGGCATCGGCGTCGGCCTTGTGCGTGACGAGCGGGTAGGTCGAGAGCGTGATCAGCTCGTAGAACAGGAAGAGCGTGAAGAGATTGGCCGAGAAGGCGAGCCCCATCGTCGAGCCGATGGCCACGGCGAAGCAGACATAGAACGTGGTCTGCCGCGGCTCCCCGTTCGCGCGCATGTAGCCGATCGAGTAGACCGAGTTGACGATCCACAGCGAGGCCGCAACCAGCGCGAACAGCTGGCCCAGCGGCTCGACACGGAAGGCGATGACGAGGCCTGGCACCACCTCGAGCACGCGCCGCGCCGGCTGTCGGCCGGCGAGCAGCTCGGGCAGGAGGCTCCAGACCACGAGTGCGAGGAGCGTCGCCGTCACCAGCGTCACGCCCTCGCGAAGGTCCGGCGCGTTGCGAAAGAGCGGAATGATCAGCGCGCCCGCAAAGGGTATGGCGACAGCGAGCGCGACCAGGGTCTCGGGTGCGAGCCAGCTCATTTGTGCAAGCCCCCGATCAGGCCTTCGGCCACTTTGCGCGCGATGGAGGCGGAGGCCTCGGTATCGATGCCGAGGTACACCGTCGCCGCGGCCAGCAGCAACAAGGGCGCCAGCATGGACCACGGCGGATCCTTGGCAAGTGCGGCCGCTCCGGTCGGCTCGCGAAACCAAGCCACCTCGACGACGCGGCCGATGTAGACGACGGCAATCATGGAGCTGGCCAGGATGAGGAAGGTGAGCGGCCACCAGCCCTTCTCGATGGCCCCGACGGCGAGATACCACTTCGAGACGAAGCCGGCCGTGCCCGGAACGCCGATCAAGGCGAGGCCTCCCACGACGAACGCTCCCATCGTCAGCGGCATGCGGCGCCCGATGCCGCCGAGGTCGCCGAGCTTGATGCTGCCGACGCGGTACAGAATGGCGCCGAGCGACAGAAACAAGGCCGTCTTCATCAGCGCATGGTTGAGCAGATGCACGATGCCGCCGGTGAGACCGGGCACGTTGGCAATGGCGATGCCGAGGGTGATGTAGCCGATCTGCGCCAGCGACGAGAAGGCGAGCATACGCTTCAGATCCTCCTCGAAGACGGCGAGCACGGAGGCGATGAACATGGCCGCGACCGAGAGCACGAGCATCATCTCGGAGATGGGAAGCGTGCGGAAGTCGATCGCGACGCCGAACACGGAGAAGAACAGACGCAAGAGCACGTAGATCGCCACCTTCGTCGCCGTGCCGGCGAGAAAGGCGGTCGCGACCGAAGGAGCATGCGCATAGGCCCCCGGCAGCCAGACGTGCAACGGAAAGAGCGCGAGCTTCAGGCTGATGCCGACCGTCAAAAATGCGAATGCGGCCAGCACAGGGCGGTGCGCCTCGGCAGCGGCCGGCCCGAGGCGTGCCGCGATGTCGACGATGTTGAGGCTTCCCGTCACCAGATAAAGGAGGCCGATGCCGATCACGTAGAACGTCGCCCCGATGGTGCCCATGATCAGGTACTGGTAGGCGGCGAGCAGGGCCCGGCGATCGCGTCCGAGGGCAATCAGCACATAGGTGG
>JBFWQN010000350.1:0-5904 GCA_050249405.1 Hyphomicrobiaceae bacterium
GGCCCCCGGTCGATCGGCTGCCAGTCGTGCTGGGAAGCCAGCTTGACGTCCGTCTCGCCAGCGGGCGCCGCCTCATCCGACACTACGAGGCCGAGCGCTTGCCTGAGATCGCCGCTTCTCGCCTCCACCTCGCTACGGGCGACGAGACCCTGCGCGAGACGGCGGGCGAGGATGGTCACAGGCGTGTCGGGCTTGTCGGCCAGATCGACGAGCACTCCCTCGGCTATGCCGAGCTCGGCAGCCGCCCGGGCCAAATCGAGCGGGCGAGAGTGCTCGGCTGCGAGCGCCACGACGGGCTCTACACCATCGAGCTTCAAGTCCGGGCTGATGCCGAGCCTCGGCAATGCAGCGGCGACGACTTTCCGGTCGGCGTTGCGGGCCTCCGGCAGCGGCAGGGGTGGGCCCGACGGTCTCGGCGCGACAGGGCCGCCTGCATGGCAGGCCATGCAATCGAGCCCACCACGCAGCTCGGCTTGTGGCGCAATTGTGGGTAGTGCGATGTCCGGCGGCAGGGTGTCGAGGCGGTCACCGCGCTGGCCCACCATGAAAAACGCCGGCAGCCCGTTGGGGAGCGTGAACATGACGCGAGAGACGTGATGGGGCACCGGCTCGGCCGCGGGTTTCTCGGCGTGAGCGGCGAGGTCGCCCGGCCCTTCGCGTCCAAAACGGTGGTAAGCCTGCCAGAAGGCGCCAGTCGGGCCGGTCAGCCGCTCGACAAGGCTCGGCTGCAGCGCCAGCTCGGACACCTGGACCGGTGCACGCGCCACGCTGCCAGCGGCGCTCAGGCGGGCCGTGTCGATCTGCAGGATTTTGAGGATCTCGGGCCCCGTGCCGGGTAGACCCAGGACGTCGTAATAGAGCGGCGCGGCAAGCACGGTCTCGGCGAACCAGTCGGCGCGTGCCATAGGCACCGCGGTGCCGAATGTCTTGCGCACCTCCGCGGGGAGTGGCGGCACCAGGCCGAGCGGGCTCGCTGCCGCCCGCATGATGCGCTCCCAATGCTCCGGCAGCCAGCCAATGTCGTCCAGATTGATCTTGAACAGGGTGCGGGCCGGGTCGATGGCGGGCGTCGACACCACGGCGGTCTTCCAGCTCAGGCTATTAAACAGACGCGCCACGGCCTCGCGGTAGGCCGCCAATGCCTCGAAGCGAACGCAGCCGTTGTGGAGGTGGGCGATCGAGACGAACCGCAGCTTCAGCGGGTCCTCGCCGGGAAGCACGGCAGTCTTTGCGAGCGCGTCGGCCAGATCGGCGGGTGTCACCGGGCGCCGGTCGCGACACGCCGTGCGCGGCGGCAAGCCGCCGATCCAGGAGCGAACGGCGGCGATCTCCTCCGAGGTGGGCGCCGGAGCGGAGCTTCGCCCGGTATGCACGTCGAGGGGCATCATGCTCCGCAGCATCGAGACATAGAGGCGCGAGGCATCCGGGTTGCCGGGCATGACGAGGTGTGGCGCCGCCGCGATCTCGTCGAGACGCAGGATGTTGCCCAGGCCGGCCGCCGGGCTCGTCCGCTCCAGCCGACCGCCCTGATGGCAGCGGGCGCAGTGACGATCGAGCACGGCATAGGCGGCAGCGGCGGCAGGGTCGGCCGGCGGGCGAAGGGGGCGCGGCGTCACATCCGGCTCGGGCGGGGCAGAGGATGTCTGGGCCTCGGTTTCTGCCGGGGCCGGTGGAGAGGCAGTGGCTCCGCTCTGCGCCGTCGTGGCCGCTGGATCGGCGTTGATGGAGTCGGTCGACGGCGAGGGCCGGTCGCCAGGTGCGGTGGCCTGTGCCTCGGGCGAGGCCGGCGGACCCGATTGAGCCGCCGAGATCGCCGGACAGAACGCAATCCCCATCGCCAGGAGTAGCACCGCTGTGCCGCGACCGCGTCTGGCGCGCCGATCACTCATGCCAACCCCATCCGCAAGCCGCCGTCGTCCCCCGGCGCCGATCGTGGCTATCAACCAGACCTCTTGCTCATGGGCAAGCGGTGCGGTCGACGCGCGCGCCGGGATACCGCACCGGGCAGCCGGTCAGTAGACGGAGTCGTCAGAGAATCTTGCCGCCACCTGCCCACACGCCGCCGAAGACGACCGCGACTGCGACAACGAGACAAGCAATGGCACGCGCCGCGCCTGCCGTCCTTGCTTCCGCCTCGTCCTCGTAGTCGCCTGCCGGCTTGAGACCGGTGATCATCGGCTGGACCAGGTTCTCGCGCTTCCAGACGAGGTAGAGCGCCTGTGCGGCGATGTGCAGGGCGACGACGATCAGCAGGGCATCGAACAGAGCGAGATGCAAGCGCGTGGCGGTTGCGACGATGGCCTCGGGAACCTTGCCGGAGAGAGGACCGCCCGCGATCGAATCGTGATCGTCGTAGGCGAAGAGGCCCGTGAAGCCCTGAGCCGCCAGCGCCGCCAGCAGTGCCAGCACTGCGAGACCACCCAGCGGATTGTGGCCCAGCAAGTGCCGGGGGCGGCGCAATGCGAAGTCGATGGCGTAGCGGAATGCGGCAACCGGCCCGGTCACGAACGACGCGAAGCGGGAGGTCGACGTGCCGACGAAACCCCACAAAAGGCGCCAGACGACAAGAACGAGCACCGCATAGCCGTTCCAGGTGTGCCAGACGAGGCCGGCGTCGCCCCACCGCCGAGACACATAGGCGAGGACGACCAGGGTCACCAACGTCCAGTGGAAGAGCCGCGTGGGCAGATCCCAGGCGCGCACCGAGCGAGACGGCGGCTCGTCGCCATGCCTGTTCCTTTGCTGCATGCCGGCTCCCCCTGCCCATTCCGCGCTTCCGGGCCTGCCGAAGCGGCCTCACGGGCGCCCTCGATACCCTCGCGCCTCAAGTGTAGATCATGCGCCTCGTCATGCCGCCGTCGAGGACGAGCTCGGCGCCGGTCAAGAAGCCCTGCTCGGAGGATAGCAGGAACGCCACCGCGGAGGCGACATCCTCGGGTGTCCCGACCCGCCCTGCCGGATGCTGGGCGTGGTCCGAAGGCCGGAGCGCCCCCCATTTGCCCGTGTCGATCCAGCCCGGTGAGATGCAGTTGACGCGAACGTCGGGTCCGAGGGTCACGGCCAGTGCATGCGTCAAGGCCACGACGCCACCCTTCGAGGCCGAGTAGGCCACCGTATCCGGCTCGGACATGTGCGCGCGGGTCGAGGCAATCGCGACGATGGCGCCGCGGCGCGCGCGCAGCTCGCGCTCGGCTGCGCGGGCGAGCAGGAACAGCGCCGTGAGGTTGACGGCAAGAACCCGGTTCCAGGCCTCGAGCGTCGTCGCCTGCAGCGGCCCGTTGGCATTGATGCCGGCGTTCGAGACGATGGCGTCGAGGCGGCCGGTCCGGGCCATTGCCTGGGCAACGAGACGACTGACGTCGCCCTCCGATCCGACATCGGCGACGATCGCGTGACCTCCACATCTCGTGGCCGTGGCTGCGGCGCCGGCCGCATCGACGTCGGCAGCGACGACGCACCAGCCGTCGGCGGCGAGGCGTACGGCGGTGGCGGCCCCGATGCCGTGAGCGGCTCCGGTGACGATGACAGTCTTGCATGCGCAGTCGGGCATGAGGTGGATCATAGGCCTGCGGCACGGGGGGCGCCAATCGGCCTTTACACGACAAGGCCGCCCGCTACTGTCGCGCGCAACGGAAGTGGCCGTCGCTCGGCCGGGAGGGGACGGTGGCTGAGCTGGTGCTCGAGGGGCTGACACGGCGGTTCGGCGATGCGACCGCGGTCGACAACGTCGATCTGACCATCGCGCACGGGCAACTGGTGTCGCTGCTCGGCCCCTCGGGGTGCGGCAAGACGACGACGCTGCGTCTCATCGCGGGCTTCCTCGAGCCGAGCGCGGGACGCATCTCGGTCGGTGGCCGCGTGATCTCGGCGCCAGGGCGTACCGAGCCGCCCGAGCGGCGCAACATGTCCATGATCTTCCAGTCGTATGCGCTCTGGCCGCACATGACGGCGCGCGAGAACGTAGCCTACGGCCTGAAGATCCGCCGGCTCGACCAGGCGACCATCGACCGGAAGGTGAATGCCATCCTGGCGATGGCACGCCTCGGCGCGCTGGCCGAGCGCTATCCGTCCGAGCTTTCCGGTGGGCAGCAGCAGCGCGTCTCGCTCGCCCGCGCGCTCGCGGTCGAGCCGGAGACGCTGCTGCTGGACGAGCCGCTGTCCAATCTCGACGCCAACCTGCGCGAGGAGATGCGATTCGAGATCCGACGCCTGCACGATGCCACGCGCACCACGACCGTCTATGTCACGCACGATCAGGCCGAGGCGATGACGACGGCCGATCTCATCGCCGTGATGAATGCCGGCCGCATCGAGCAGCTTGGAAGCCCCGAGGACGTCTACGAGCGTCCGCGCTCGTCGTTCGTCTCCCGGTTCATCGGCGCGGCAAACATCCTTTCGGGAAAGGCCCTCGACGGCGAAACCGCGTCCATCGCCGGCGTGCCATTGAAGACCATCGGTCACACGCTCGCTGCGGGGGGCGATGCGCTCGTCTCCATCCGCCAGCACGAGGTGCGCCTGCTGGCGTCGCAGCCGGCACCCGGTACGGTCAACGTGCTGCCTGCGACGGTGCAGAGGCAAGTATTTCTCGGCGCAACCCGCGATTATCTGGTTTGCTTGGCGGATGGGGCGGAGGTGCGCATCGCCGCGCCGTCCGAGCAGAACGTGCCGCCCGGCTCGAAGGTCTGGCTCGGGCTGCCACCGGAGAGATGCCGGGCGCTGGAGCGCTGACATTTGGCCGTCCGCCGCGGACGACAAGACGAGCAGGAAAGGGAGAGCCATGCGCCGATATGAAGGCATCGACCGTCGCCAGGCCTTGAGGCTCGCGAGCACGGCAGCGGCCGCCGGGGCACTCGGGGTGTGGCCTCGCGTGCCGGCGCAGGCGGCCCCACCAGCGCCGACCGCGATCACGCCGGAGCTTGTCGCAGCGGCCGCCAAGGAGGGCAAGGTCGTCTACTACACCTCCGTCGAGCTCAAGCTCGCCGAGCGGCTGGCAAAGGCCTTCGAGGCGAAGTACCCGGCTGTGAAGGTGAAGGTGGAGCGCACAGGAGCCGAGCGCGTGTTCCAGCGCATCGGACAGGAGTACGCCTCCAACATCCATGCGGTCGATACCGTGAACTCGTCGGATGCAGCCCACTTCATCGTCTGGAAGCGCCAGGGGCTGCTCGAGGTGGTCGAGCCCGAGGATGTCGCCAAGCACTACGCACCGGCATTCAAGGACCCCGACGGCATGTATGCCGCCTGGCGCATCTTCCTCTCGGTGATCACCTACAACACCAAGCAGGTGAAGGCCGAGGAGGCGCCGAAAAGCTTTGCGGATCTGCTCGATCCGAAGTGGGCCGGCAAGCTCGTCAAGGCCCACCCCGGCTATTCCGGCACCATCATGACGGCCACGCAGCAGATGGCGCGCGATTTGGGCTGGGACTATTTCGAGAAGCTGGCGAAGCAGCGCATCATGCAGGTGCAGTCGGCTGTCGATCCCATGAAGAAGGTGATCCTGGGAGAGCGGCCAGTGGCGGTCGACGGCGGCGACTACAGCGTCTTCGTCGAGCAGGACAAAGGCTCCCCGATCGAGGTCGTCTATCCGACCGAAGGCACACCGCTCGTGACCGGCCCGTCGGCCGTCTTTAAGCGGGCGCCCAATCCCAATGCGGCGAAGCTGTTCTACTGCTGGTCGTTCACGGCCGAGGCACAGCAGCTTGCCGTCGATATCGGCGGCCTGCGCTCGGCTCATGCCCTTGTGTCCGAGCGCAAGGGCCGCAAGCCGCTCTCCGAGATCAAGACCATGAAGGAGGACGCCGCCGCCGTGGAGAAGGAGGCGACCGCCATCAAGGAACGCTATGCCGCACTCTTCAAGGTCTGAGGCCATGCGCAGCCACTCCCGAGGCTCCCTCATCTCGCGTCGCA
>JBFWQN010000351.1:0-5899 GCA_050249405.1 Hyphomicrobiaceae bacterium
CATCAGCCACTACGGCAAGCTCGACGTGCTGATCAACAACGCCGGCATCCTGCGCGACCGCATGCTCGTCAACATGAGCGAGGCGGAGTGGGACGCGGTGATCCAGGTCCATCTCAAGGGCACGTTCTGTCCGACGCGGCATGCCGCCGCCTACTGGCGCGAGCGGTCGAAGGAGATCGGCGGCCCGGTGAAAGCCGCGGTGATCAACACCTCCTCGACCTCGGGCCTCTACGGGAATGTCGGCCAGACCAACTACGGTGCGGCCAAGGCCGGCATCGCGGCCTTCTCGATCGTCGCCGCGCGCGAGCTGAAGCGCTTCGGTGTCACCGTCAACACGCTGTCGCCTTCGGCGCAGACGCGCATGACCGAGGGCCTCAGGGAGCTCACTCCGGAGCAGCGGGCCGAGCGCGATCCCAAGTGGGTGTCGCCGACGGTCGTCTACCTCGCCAGCGAGGAGGCCTCAGACATCACGGGGCGCGTGTTCCAGGCGGGGTTCAGCCGCATCGCCGTGCTCGAGGGCTGGCGCCGGGGTGCCGAGGTGCGTCAGGTCGAGGACCCGCGCGAGGCCGGCCGCCTGTTCCGCGAGATGTTGAAGAAGGTCAAGAAGAACGTCGGCATGGACGGCCTCGAGCTGGATTGATCGCTGCCGCCCCTCACCCTGCCCCTCTCTCCCTGCCCGTGCAGCGCAAGGGGAGAGGGACTGCCTCGGAGCCCCCCATGGCCCTCGTCTACGACAAGCTGATGAGCCTGAAGCGGACCGGCGACCGCTTCGCCTGGACCGACCGCGAGACCATGCTCTACGCCCTCGGTGTCGGCATGAGCCGCGATCCCTACGACCCGAAGGAGCTGGCGTACACCTTCGAGCGGGAGAAGCTGAAAACCATCGCCAGCATGGCGACCGTGCTTCAGCGCGTGCCACTCCTCAAGGACTGCGGCTACGACTACACGAAGGTCGTGCACGGCGAGCAGCGGCTGATGCTGGAAAAGCCGCTCGAGCCCGAGGGCGAGGTGCTCGTGGACAGCCGCGTGCTTTCGGCCTTCGACAAGGGGCCGGGCAAGGGCGCCATCATCAACACGGAGCTGGTGGCCAACGACGCCAAGACGGGGGCGAAGCTCTATACGCTCGTCTCGACGACCTTCGCCCGTGGCGACGGTGGCTTCGGTGGACCGTCAGGGTCGGGGCTCGAGCCGCATGTCTTGCCGACACGGAAGCCGGACCTCACGGCGGCGGCCGAGACGCGACTGGATCAGGCGCTGCTCTATCGGCTCAACGGCGACCGCAACCCGCTGCATGCCGATCCGGAACTAGCCAAGCGCGTCGGCTTTCCGGTGCCGATCCTGCATGGGCTGTGCACCTACGGCACCGCCTGCCGCACCATCCTGCGCGAGGTGGCGAAATACGACCACACGCGCATCCGCGGTTTCGACGTGCGCTTCTCGTCGCCGGTGTATCCGGGCGAGACGATCCTCACGGACATGTGGGTCGACGGCAACGTGGTGTCGTTCCGTTGCCGCCTGAAAGAGCGTGACGTCACCGTCATCAACAACGGCAAGTGCACGCTGGCCGCATAGGTCGCGAAGCTCTCTCGCGGTGCCGGGAGCGCGGCCGCTACCGCACTCGGCTGGGTGGCGCAGCCTCCCGGCCTCTGCCGATCGTGCCGGCCTCATCGTACCCGCAGATAGCTTTGGGTTTCCTCAGGCCGTCACGAAGCGGTAGGCACTGCCTGCCCGCTCGACGCGGCCGACACCCGGCCAGGGCAGGTGATAGCCGACGACGCCGACCTTCCGCGCGGCGAGATCGTCGAGCAGCTTGCGGCGGGTCGCGGCGGCGAGGGGGCCATCGATGTCCGAGCCCCACCGCCAGTCGGGTGCGGCGAACGATATGGCGGCATGTGTCAGCGCATCGCCGAGGATCAGCAACTCGTCGCTGCCCGACTTGACGACCACGGAGGCGTGGCCCGGCGTGTGCCCGGGCGTGCCGAGCAGCGCGATGCCAGGGGCAATCTCGGCGCCGGGCTCCACGACGGAGATGTTGTCGGCAAGGCTTTTCAGCCGCCGCTGCGTGCCGGTGGCCATGCTTTTCTGGAAGGCTGGCACCTTGCCTTCGACATCCGCGGCCAGCCAGAAATCGCGCTCCACTCGCGTCATGACATGCTTGGCCTTGGGCCAGCGCGAGCCATCGCCGAAAGGATCGAGAACGCCCCAGAAATGGTCGGCGTGGCCGTGCGTGAAGACCACGTGCGTCACGTCGTCGGCCTTGATGCCGATCTCCTCGAGGCGGTCGCCGAGCTTGCCGAGGGTGGGCATGAAGTCGGGCCCTGCCCCGGTGTCGATCAGGGCCAGCGTCGTGCCGTGACGGACGACGGAAACGTTGGTCTGCGCCTCGATCTCGAGGCTCGCGCCGTGCGCTTTCAGAAGAGCGTCGACATCGGCGGCGGGCGTGTCGGGCAGCACCAGAGAGCGCGGCAGAGAGAAGACGCCGTCCGAGATGATCGTGATCTCGGCCGCGCCGACCTTCGTCTTGTGCACGCTCGTCTGGGCCAGCACGAGGCGTGGCCAAGTCCCGGCGCCGACAGCTGCAACGAGCGACAGGCTGCCAGTGGCGAACGCGCGGCGCGAGGGAAGCGGCGCGTCACGGTCGGTGGTCGACATTGGTCTGTCTCCTCTGACCGGGGCGGCGGCTGCCGCCGCTTCCTACCCCGCTGCCGCGTCGTGATCAGCCGAACATGTCGGACGTGATGCCCGAGTACCAACCCATGTTCTCGACCTGGTTCTCCTTGCGGAGCGCGGCCGTCTCGCCCGGCTTGGAGACGAACGAGTCCACGGTCGCGATCTTGCCGTCCTTGGCGCCGTAGCTGCCGCCCACCTTGATCGTGTCATCGGTGGTGATGAGCGACCAGCAGGTGTTGGCGTAGCGTGCCGGGAACGTGGGGGATTTCGTCAATTCACCCCGGATCATCAGCGCTGCGACCTTCGCCTGGCTGTTGGCCGCGAACGCCGACTTCGGCATGTCGCCGGCAATCGAGGCGTCGCCCAGCACGTAGATGTTGCCGTCCTTCGCCGACTGCATCGACTCGGGCTTGATCGGGCAGAAGCCCGACTCGTTGGCGAGGCCGGCGTCGAGTGCGATCTTGCCCGCCGTCTGCTTCGGAATGACGTTGACGAGCGCGCAGTTCTTGTAGGTCTCGAAGCCCGTCTCGACGGTCATGGTCTTGGGATCGACACCCTTCAAGCCCGAGTGGATGTCGGGGGCGAGCCATTCGACCATGCCGGGAAAATGCTTCTCCCAGCCCTCCTGGAAGACGCCCTGCTTCGAGAACGACTTCTTCGGGTCGATGATGACGATCTTCGCATTGGTCTTGCCCGCCGTCTTGAGAGCGTGCGCCATCATGGAGACGCGCTCGTAGGGACCGGGCGGGCAGCGGTACGGGTTGTCAGGTGCGATCATGACGATGACGCCGCCGTTCGGCACTGCGTCGAGCTTCGCCTTGAGCAGCTTCGTCTGTGCGCCCGGCTTCCAGGCGTGCGGCATCGTTTCCTCGTGCTCCTTGCCCCAGCCGGGCACGCTGTCGTACTTGAGGTCGATGCCGGGCGAGACGACGAGCCTGTCGTAGGCCAGCGTCACGCCGTCGGCGAGGCGGACCTGCTTCTTGTCGCGATCGATCGCTGCCGCCATCTGGTGTGCGAGCGTGACGCCGTAGCCGGGCAGCTTGGCGTAGGAGTGGGTGATGTCCTCGAACGTCTTGAAGCCGCCGAGATAGAGGTTCGAGTGGAAGCAGGTGACGAACTCCTTGAGGGGCTCGACCAGCACCACCTCGACAGCGCCTTTCGAATCGCGGGCGATGTACTTGGCGGCGGTCGCGCCGCCGGGGCCACCGCCGATCACGACCACCTTGGGCTTGGCCTGCCCGAGCACGGCGGGGGCGCCGAGCGCAATTGTGCCGGCAGCCGCGGACGTGACGCGCAAGAAATTACGCCTGTCGATATGCATCGCTTCCTCCTCCACACGCCGCGCGACGCTCGTCGGCGCCGCGGCTCGCGTCTCTCCAGCTATTGGGCCGGCTTCAGGCTGCCGTAGAAGGCCGCGAGCGCCGCCATGTCGTCGTCGCTCAGGCGGCTCGTTATGGTCTGCATGACCTGATTGGGCCGGTCCTTGGTCTTGTATGAATTGAGAACCGCGACGAACTGCTCGGGCGGCCAGCCTACGATCGAAGGAATGCCCTTGTCCTGACCGTCACGGCGATGACAGCTCACGCACTCCGCGGACAGGTACTCGCCATAGGCCGGGTCGGCCGCGAGGGCCGGCGCGGCGGTGGCCGAGGCCAGCAGCACGAGGCCGGCGACGGCGGCGCCCATTCTCGGCAGCGATCTCGAGCCTCGCCCGCGCGCGCTCATCTCAGTCCACCCGTGGTCCGGTCTTGCTGTCCGGCGTGACGTCGAGAACGCGAGCCCGGCCGACCACCTTCACGTCCTGCTTGCAGTCCTTCATGCAAGGATCGGCTTTCCAGAACTGCTTCTCGGCCGTTTCGCGGTCGTCGTCGTAGAAGCCGCCCTTGTTCGGCATTTTGATGGACGCGAGGTTGGCCTGGCTCAGCTCGAAGCCCTGCTCCTTGATCACGTCGTTGAGGTTCAGAATGTATGCGGTCAGCGCGTAGATCTGGTCGTTCGAGAGCGACTGGGCGTTGCCGAACGGCATGGCGCGGCGAATGTAGTCGAACACGGTCGATGCCTCGGGCCAGAACGAGCCGACGGTTTTCTCGGGCCGGTCCTGGGTCAGGCTGCCGTGGCCGCCAGCGAGCACCGGCCAGCGATCCTTGCCCTCGCCGAACTCGCCGTGGCAGCTCGCGCACTGGGCCTGGAAAATCTCCTCGCCCTGCTTCGCTGTGCCTTTGCCGGGAGGCAGGCCCTGGCCGTCGGGGCGTGCGTCGATGTCCCAGGCCTTGATCTCCTCGGGCGTCGCCTCGCGGCCGAGAGCGAGATTGCCGGCCGATGCGGATGCCAGCGGGAGCGCGACGAGGAGAGCAGCGGCCGCGAGCTTAGGTAATCTCGACATTCTCGGTCTCCCCGTTGGCGCGGACCAGCCAGGTCTGGATGCCGTTGTTGTGGTAGATGCTGTTGACGCCGCGCACCTTGCGCAACTCGTCCTTGGTCGGCTGCACGTAGCCGGTGGAATCGTGGGCGCGGGACTGGACCAGCAGCTCCTGGCCGGCCCAGTCGAAGTCGACGTAGAAGCGCGTGAGCGAGCGGTCGAGGACGGGGCCGTCGATGCGGGCCTCCTGCCAGCTCTTGCCGCCGTCGAGCGTCACGTCCACCCGCTTGATGCTGCCGCGTCCCGACCAGGCGAGGCCGCTGATAATGTTGCGGCCTTTCGCAGTCAAAGGTGCCTGCGGCGACGGGTTGGTCACGACCGACTTCGCATCCATCACGAACGTGAAGCGACGGGAGCGGCCGTCGGCCATCAGGTCGGTGTATTTCGAGGTCTCCTCGCGCGCGAGCCAGGGCTGGTCGCCGACCTCGATGCGCCGTATCCACTTGACCCAGAGGTTGCCCTCCCAGCCCGGCACCACGAGGCGCAGCGGATAGCCCTGCTCGGTGCGGAGCGCCTCGCCGTTCATCTTGAAGGCGAGCAGGCAATCGTCGAGCGCCTTGTCGAGGGGCAGTGAGCGGTTCATCCCCGCGGCATCCGCGCCTTCCATCTGCAGCCACTTGGCGTTGGGCTTCAGGCCGGCCTCGTCGAGCACGTCCTTCAGGCGGACGCCCGTGTACATGACGTTGTGCACCATGCCGTGCGTGAACTGGCAGCCGTTGAGCTGGGCGCCGCGCCACTCCATGCCGGAGTTGGCCGCACACTCGAGGAAGAACACCTTGTTGTAGCGCGGGAAGCGCTTGATATCGTCCA
>JBFWQN010000352.1:0-5876 GCA_050249405.1 Hyphomicrobiaceae bacterium
ACTCCGGCGGCTGGGAGGAGATCGCAACCCCCGCCTACCCCGCCAAGCCCGAGGGCTACGAGGAGCACGACATGTGGGGCCGCCCGCTGCCGTGGACGACGGTGCGCATCTGGGCGCTCGAGACCGGCGGCGCTGACGAGCCGGGCACGCTCTGGTGCGGCACCATCCCGGGCGGCCTCTTTCGCAGCCGTGACCGCGGCACCAGCTGGGAGATGATGCGCGCGCTCTGGGATCATCCATTTCGCAGGAAATGGATGGGTGGCGGCGCCGACCTGCCGGGACTGCATTCCATCATCGTCGATCCGCGCAATTCCCGCCGCGTCTTCATCGCCGTCTCCACGGGCGGCATCTGGCTCACCGAGGACGGCGGCGAGACCTGGGCCCAGCGCGGCGAGGGCATGCGCGCCGACCACGTGCCGCCCGAGCTCACGCATGCCCCGATCGCGCAGGATGTGCATTGCCTCGTCCAGTGTCCTGCCGCGCCCGATCGCTTCTGGGTGCAGCACCACAACGGCATTTTCGTCTCGTCCGACGAGGCCCGGACGTTCACCGAGCTGAAGAGCGTCGAGCCGTCGGTGTTCGGCTTTCCCGTGCGCGTCCACCCGAAGCAGCCCGATACGGCGTGGTTCGTGCCCGAGATCAAGGACGAGAAGCGCATTCCCGTCGGCGGACGTCTCTGCGTGACGCGCACCCGCGACGGCGGCCGCACGTTCGAGACGCTGTCTCGCGGTCTGCCGCAGGAGCACGCCTACGACGTCGTCTACCGGCACGCGCTCGACCTCGACCCGGGCGGCACGCGGCTCGCGATGGGCTCGACCACGGGCGGCCTGTGGGTGAGCGAGGACCAGGGCGACAGCTGGGCCATGGTCAGCCACACCCTGCCACCGGTCTATGCGGTGCGCTTCGCCTGAGAACGGGCGGGTCCGGGCGCGCTCGTCCTCATCGCAAGGTTTTCGAGCTGCGCTCGAAGTGGGGCCGGCCCCACACCCCGCTGGGAGGCACAGCCTCCCAGGCCCACCAGCTCTCTCGATGAAACACGGTGCCTTCGCTCCATCCGAGGCATTCGATTGGTCGTCATCCCGGCGAAGGCCGGGACCCACGTCGGGGTGATGAAAGCCCTCGACGAGCATTCATTGGAATGCGGGCGGCGGAGGCAGGCCCGGCGAGCGGATGGCCAGCGCCTTGAACCGGGTGCCCATGCCTTGCGGCGCCATCAGGCGGGCCACGGCGGTTTCGATCTCGCCCGCGCGCGCCGGATTGGCCGCCATCAGTCGCGAAGCCCGCTCGGCGATACCGAGGCTGCCGAGCAGCTCCGCCTGCGTGATCGGCGGCGACACGGCGAAACCCGCCCCGCGAAATGCCGCCGCCACGGTTGCGAAATCGACCTGGGCCGTCAGATCCGCCTCTCCCGGCGACGCCAGCGGATGCTCGTAGGCGTGGGCACGAACAGCCTGCAGCGTGTCCCCGAGACCGCTCTCGCTATGGCCATAGTCGACGAGCAGCGCGACCAGCGGTCCGCCCGATGCGATCCGCGAAAGCTCCAGCGCCAGTGCGGCGACGCTCCGCAGCTCGACGATGTCACCGGGCCTCGCGGCCATGGTCTCGGGCGGCAGCGCGGGCACGTCGGCCACCGCCAGCTCGGCGAAAACGAGCCGTCCATCGGCATCGCAGCCGACGCCGCGCTCGCGCCAGCCGTCCTCGACGCGGATGAGCTGGCGCACGGGCAGCACATCGAGCATCTCGTTGGCAAGCACGATCACCGGACCAGCGCCGATCGTCTCGACGCCGTCGCACCAGGCCATGTCGCGGGCCGCGCCTTCCAGCTTCGCCTTCTGCTGCGCCGCCAGCACCGGGCTCGGTTCGACGAGCCTGACACGCGCTGCCTCTATGAATCCCGGCACCCGGCGCGCCGCCCTTAGTGCATCGGCCATCATCGTGCCGCGTCCGGGGCCGAGCTCGACGAGATCGAAAGGCAGCGGCTGCCCCATCTGCTGCCAGACGACCGCCGACCACAGGCCCATCAGCTCTCCGAAGATCTGGCTGATCTCCGGCGCCGTCACGAAATCGCCCGTGGCCCCTATGGCCTCACGCGCCCGATAGTAGCCGTGCTCGGGATGGCCGAGGCAGGCCGCCATGTAGTCGGCGACCGGGATCGGCCCGTCACGCGCGATGCGTGCCCGCAGCAGCTGGGCCAGCCTCGTGTCGCGCCAGCTGTCGTCGCCGCTTCCGCTCATGAGCGCGTCGTCCCGAGGCGCGGCAGCAGCCAGATGGCCCCGAGCCCGACCAGCACCATCGGCACCGAGTAGAGCATGCCCGAGGTGAGCTCGAGCGAGCCGAGCACGCCGCGGTACTCGTCCTTGAATACCTCGCACACGATGCGGAAGGCGCCGTAGCCCAGGAGGAACGCGGCCCCGATCCGGCCCGGCGTTCGCAGCCAGCCTCGGGAATGTGTGAGCCAGCGCAGCACGAGAAACAGCAGCAGGCCTTCGGTGAGCGCCTCGTAGAGTTGCACCGGATGGCGTGGCATCGCCCCGGCCCCTGGGATGATCATGCCCCACGGCACGTCCGTCACGCGGCCGATCACCTCGGCGTTGATGAAGTTGGCCGTGCGCCCGAAGAAGAGACCGAACGGCACGGCGGCCGAGACCGCGTCCATCACGCTCAGCGCCGGCACGCCTTGTCGGCGCGCGAACAGCCACATGCCGGCGATGGCACCCAGCATGCCGCCGTGAAACGCCATGCCGCCGCGCCAGATTTTCAGGATCTCGAGCGGGTTCGAGAAATAGTAGCCGGGCTCGTAAAGCAGAATGTGCCCGAGCCGGCCGCCGATCACCACGCCAAGCGCGACCCACACGAACAGGTCGTCGACGAGTTGCGGCTCGAACGGCGGCTTGCCGTCGCGCCAGAGCCCGCTATGTGCCACCAGCCGCTTGATGTAGAGCCAGCCGAGAAGCAGGCCCGCCACGTAGGCGAGCCCATACCACTTCACGCTCAGCGGCCCGAGCTGGAGGGCGACCGGATCGATCGCCGGATAGGGTATCGCGAGAAAGCTCATGAGGCCGATGTCCCCTTGCTCGCCGAATTCGGATCGCCTCGGCAGGCGCCCGGCCTTGGTCTCGCCGCGGCCGCCGCAAGTCAATCCCGTGCCGCTGCCCTTGAAGCGGCGGCGCCCCGTGACCATAGTCCCAGCCACACTCGAACTGCCGATGCGATCCGGAGCGCCCAGCGATGACCCAGTCCAACAACCGTTTGCTCGACGAGTTCGCAAGGCTGATGACAGATGCCGCCGGCGCCGCCCAGGGCGTGCGCCGCGAGGTCGAGACCATGATGCGCACGCAGGGTGAGCGGATCCTCCGCGAGATGGACGTTGTCCCGCGGGAGGAGGTCGAGGCCGTCAAGGCCATGGCCCGCAAGGCACGCGAGGAGAACGAGGCGCTCGCGCGGCGGCTCGATTCGCTCGAGGCAGAGTTGAGGGCTCTCAAGGGGGCGTGAAGGCCATTGCGGGCACCGGCGAGGCCCGGTCACCGCTCAGCCACAATTCATGCACCGCCTGTCCACAGCCCGTCCACATCTGCTCAGGTCGAGGAGCCTGCAGAAAGGCCCTGAAACAAGCGGTTTCCGAAGGGTCCACGAATGACCGTGGAGAAGGCCGCACTCGGCTTGCGACTCGTGCCCCCGTCCGCTTAGGTCACGCCCGACGACAGCCCCCGACCCGCTTCGGCGGGCGAGAGGAGTGGAACGGACGATGGCAAAAGCCGAGCACGGATACGGCCGAGTCGACAACCCAGTCGACCTCGTCGAGCAGGTGGCCGCCGCTCACGACTGGCCAGCCGAGCGCAGCCACCAGGACGAGCTGACGATGACCATCGCCGGCACCTGGGCCGATTACCATGTGTCGCTCAATTGGCGCGGCGACCTCGAGAGCCTGCACATCGCCTGCGCCTTCGACTTCAAGGTTCCCGACAGCCGCATGAGCGAGATCTACCGGCTCGTCGCCCAGATCAACGAGCAGATGTGGCTCGGACACTTCGACGTATGGGCCAACGAAGGGCTCATCATGTTCCGGCAGGGGCTCATGCTCAACGGCACGGTCGCCACGCTCGCCCAGTGCGAGGCGCTGTTGCGATCGGGGCTGGAGGCCTGCGAGCGGTATTACCAGGCGTTCCAGTTCGTGGTGTGGGCCGGCAAGGACTCGCGGCACGCTTTGGCATCGGCCATGTTCGAGACCGAAGGCCGCGCGTAGCCACGGCTGGCCGCCAGCGTGCCGAGCCTCAGGCGGCGACGGGCGTGCGCGGCTCCGTCCGAGCCTCCTCGACGAGGGCTTTGAGCCGCGACTGGCCGTCAGGCGTCACCATTCCGGCCGAGAGGATGATCTTGGCCGCATCCTCGATGGTCATGTCGATCACCGTCACCTTGGCGCGCGGCACGAAAACCGTGAAGCCGGAAGGCGGCATCAGGTGCGTCGGCATGAACACGGCGACGAGATCGTCGTCGGGCGCGATCGAGGCGATCGGAGCCGCAGCAGCCCCGGTGATGAAGACGAGCGCATAGATGCCCGGCGATGGAAACTCCATCACGGCGACCTTCTGGAAGGCCTGCTCCGGCCCGGTCGCCGACACCACGGACTCGAACAGCTGCTTGGTCGCCCGGTAGAGGTTGCGCACGATCGGCATGCCATCGAGCATGCGCTCGCCCGCGCCGATCAGGGTTCGCCCGATCAGGTTGGCCGCGAGGGCACCGATCACGATCAGGATGACGATCGCGAACAGCAACCCGGCGCCGGGCACCGGAAAGGGCAAGTATGTATCCGGATTGTAAGTGCGTGGGATGTACGGCTTCACCCAATTGTCGACGAAATGGATGATCGACCAGGTGATGTAGAGCGTGATGGTCAGCGGGCCAACGATGACGAGGCCCGTCAGGAAATGATTTCGCAGCCGCGCCGCGAACGACGTACGGTGTGGCGAAGCGCTCGGCAGCGCCGCCTTGGCCTCATTGGCCGCTTCCCTCAGCCGCAGGCGTGCCGCCTGCACCTCGAGGCGTTCCCGGCGGCGGCGCGCACGACGCCCGGCTCGCGACTCGTTCTCCTCCATACCCGCCACCTCGGCGACCTCCCACCGCCCGTGCCGTCAGCGACCGCCGATGCCGGCATCGCGCTCTCTTAGCACGGGGAGATGAACTGGAGCCGAATTTTGCGCAAAGAGCATCGACGCCGGCTGCAATAAAAGCAGCACCGGCCCGCCCTTCAGCGATCAAGAACCATGCAGTCGAAGCGGCGCGAGCGAAGCTCCGCACAGTAGGCGAGCGCGTCGGTCGCCTCTGCAAAGCGGCCGATCCTCACCCTGTAGAAGCGGCCCATGTTGCCGTAGACGTCCTCGACAATCTCGAAATTCCGCTTGGCCAGCGGTCCGCCTTCGCCACGCACTTGATCAATCATCTCCTGCGCTTCGGCGCGATCGCGGACGGCAGCCAGCTGGAGGCGATAGCCCGTGACGGCATCCGGCAGCGGCAGGCTCGTGGCTGGATCGTGCACGACGGCGGCAGCCCGGACAGGCTGCTGCTTCGCAGACGAATGGTTCGAGCGCGGCTCGGATGGCTGCGCAGCCCCGCGCAAGGGGGGCCCGGAGGGATCGTCGCCACGTTGAGCGGAATAGCTGCTGACCGACGGGGCGCGCGCCGGCGGCTCCGCCCTCACCGAGGCGGTCGAAGCCGGCGGTGACGACGCACCGCCGCCAAAACCGCTGAACAGTCTCGAGAAGAATGTGCCGACGCCGCCAGTCGAAGTCGCGGCAGGAGGCGCCTCGGGCACGGACGGGGCCGGCTTGGGCGAAGGCGCTGAGACGGTAGTCTGGAATGAAGGGGGCGGCAGCGGTGCC
>JBFWQN010000353.1:0-5874 GCA_050249405.1 Hyphomicrobiaceae bacterium
AGCGACAGCAACTGCGACGCTTGCTCGCTCCTGTCGATCAGCTCTTGCATATTCATGATGTCTAATTTAGCTATGTCTAATATAAAGTCAACCGCGCCGCCGACGGCGCAGCGACGAGGCTGGCCATGCGCTCCGTCCCACGAGCACAGACGTCGATCGGGCTGCTTGCCGGCATCCTGTCTGTCATCGGCGGTTGCTCGGGAGAATCACAACAGAAGCCCCAGCAGAAGGCGCCGACCGCGAGCGGGAACCCTGCCTTCACGGCGTCCGAGCGCGAGGTCGATGACCTCAAGGCCGTGCTCGCCACGGTGCGCAGCAAGAAGGTGGTCGAGGCCCGCGTGCGCACGCCCGGCACGGTGGCGACGCTCTCGGTGACGGAAGGCGCGCACGTGCAGCCGGGCCAAGTGCTCGGCTTGGTGACAGACCCCAAGATCGCGCTCCGGATCAAGGCCTCCGACGCGCAGATCGTCGCGTTGGAATCCCGGCTCGCCAACGCCAGGACAGAGCTCGAGCGGACCACCGAGCTCCAGAAGCGCGGTGTCGCTCCACAAGCCCGGCTCGACCAGGCCAAGACCGCATTCGACGTCGCGACCAACGACCTCTCTGCCGCCCGTGCCGAGCGTGCCGTCATCGAACGGCAGGCCGAGGAAGGGCAGGTGCTGGCGCCGGCCCAGGGCCGTATCCTTCGCGTGCCGGTGACGGAAGGCAGTGTCGTGATGGCGGGCGAGAGCATCGCCACGATTGCCGCCAACGAGTATCTGCTTCGCCTCGAGGTCCCCGAGCGGCACGCCCGCTTCATGAAGACAGGCGACACGGTGAAAGTCGGCCGCCGCGAGCTCGGCCCGGAACGCGAGGCCGTCGAGGGGCGCATCGTCCAGGTCTACCCGGAGATCCAGGGCGGCCGCGTCGTCGCCGACGCCGAGGTCGGCGGCCTCGGCGACTACTTCGTCGGCGAGCGCACGCTCGTTTGGATCTCGGCCGGCAAGCGCCGCACCGTCGTGGTGCCACGCGAGCTCACCTTCAACCGGTTCGGCCTCGACTACGTGCGCCTCGCCGCCGCCGGGGCTCCGCTCGATGTCGTCGTGCAGCTCGGGCAGCCCGCGGGCGGCGAAGGCCCGGGGCCGCTCGTCGAGGTGCTGGCCGGCGTCAGGCCGGGCGACAAGCTGGTGAAGCCATGACCGATACCAAGCCGCGGGCGGATGGCCCGCCAGCTGGAGAGCCGAATCTCGGTATCTCCGGCAACCTGACGCGCCTGTTCATCGGCTCGCCGCTGACGCCGCTGTTCCTGCTGGCGGCACTCGCGCTCGGCCTCGTGGCGCTGTTCGCCCTCCCGCGCGAGGAGGAGCCACAGATTTCGGTGCCGATGGTCGACATCATGGTGCGCACGGACGGCCTCAAGGCCGAGGACGCCGTGCGTCTCGTGACTGAGCCTCTCGAGACCATCGTGAAGGCCATCAACGGCGTGGAGCACGTCTACTCCAACACGGTCGACGACCGCGTGCTCGTCACCGCACGCTTTCTCGTCGGCACACGCGCCGACGACGCCATCCTGCGCGTGCACGAGAAGGTGCGCGCGAACATGGACCGAATCCCGCTCGGCATCCCCGAGCCGCTGATCGTCGGACGCGGCATCGACGACGTGGCCATCGTGACGCTGACCTTGGCGCCGAAGCCAGCCGCCGCCGCGCGCTACGAGGACAACGCGCTCTACCACATGGCAGAGCGCCTGCAGACGGAGCTGGCAAAGCTCGAGGACGTGGGCCTCACCTACATCGCCGGCGGACGGCCCGACCAGATCCGCGTGGAGCCCGATCCCGAGAAGCTGGCGCTCTACGGCGTCACGCTGCAGCAGCTCGTCGGCAAGGTGCAGCAGGCCAACCGCTCGTTCCTCGCCGGCCGCATCCGCGACAATGACCGCAGCATCGCCGTGGCTGCGGGCCAGACGCTTTCCGGCATCCCCGATGTCGGCCTCCTGCTCATCGGCACCCGCGACGGCCGCCCCGTCTACGTGCGCGACGTCGCGACGGTGATCGTCGGCGCCAAGCCGCTCGAGCGGCGGGCATGGCACTTCGTCACGGCGGCCGACGGGTCTCTCGAGCGCGTGCCCGCCGTGACGGTCGCCGTCGCCAAGCGTGCCGGTGCCAACGCCGTCGTCATCTCCGAGCGCATCGTCGAGCGGCTCCATGATCTCCAGGGGCGCCTAGTACCCGACGACGTCGACGTGGCCGTCACTCGCAACTACGGCGAGACCGCCAACGAGAAGGCGAACGAGCTGCTCTATCACCTGGGCCTCGCCACGGTGTCGATCGTGCTGCTGGTGGCCGTCGCCATAGGCTGGCGTGAGGGGCTCGTCGTCGCCATCGTCATCCCCGTGACGATCCTGCTCACGCTCTTTGCCTCGTGGATCATGGGTTTCACGATCAATCGAGTGAGCCTCTTCGCGCTCATCTTCTCGATCGGAATCCTGGTCGACGACGCCATCGTGGTGATCGAGAACATCGCGCGTCACTGGGCGATGCAGGACGGACGCAGCCGCACGCGCGCCGCCGTCGAGGCCGTGGCCGAAGTCGGCAACCCGACAATCGTCGCAACGCTGACGGTCGTCGCCGCGCTGCTGCCGATGCTGTTCGTCTCGGGGCTGATGGGGCCGTACATGAGCCCCATTCCGGCCAATGCCTCGTCAGCGATGATCCTGTCGTTCTTCGTCGCCGTGATCGTGACGCCCTGGCTGATGCTGCGCATCGGCGGGGGCGGGGCGCATGCGGCAGGCAGCCACCATGATGCGGCGGGCGGACGGCTCGGCAGCGCCTATGCCGCCGTCGCCCGACCAATTCTCGCGAGTCGCGGCCGCTCGTGGCTGTTTCTCGGCGTGGTCGGTGTCGCGACCGTGCTCTCGCTCGCCCTTTTCGGCCTCAAGTGGGTGACCGTGAAGCTGCTGCCATTCGACAACAAATCGGAGCTGCAGGTCGTCGTCGACCTGCCCCGCGGCAGCTCGCTCGAGCAAACGGACCGCGTGCTGCAGCAGGCGGCGATCCGTCTCGGCAACCTCGGCGAGCTGGCGTCGATCCAGTCGTACGCAGGCACCGCGGCGCCATTCAACTTCAACGGGCTCGTCCGCCACTACTATCTGCGCAGCGACCCCGAGCAAGGCGACCTGCAAGTGAATCTGACGCCGAAGTCCGAGCGCAGGCGCGCAAGCCACGAGATCGCGCTCGACGTGCGCCGGCGGCTCGCCGGCCTCGACGTGCCGCCGCACACCTCGATCAAGGTGGTGGAGGTGCCACCGGGGCCGCCGGTGATGGCGACGCTGCTCGCGGAAATTTACGGCCCCGATTCCGAGACGCGACGGAAGGTGGCCGCCGAGGTGCGCTCGATCTTCAAGTCGGTGCCATTCCTCGTCGACGACGACGATACGTTCGGCGTGCAGGCGCCGCGGCGGCGCATCGCCATCGACCAGGACAATCTCGAGTTCTACAAGGTCGACGAGCGCGACGTGTACGACACGCTCCAGGCCTATCTGGGCGGTGTGCCGGTCGGCTACTCGCACCGCGGCGGCGGGCGGCATCCGGTCGAGATCGCCGTGCAGCTGCCGAGGAAGGGGCTGGCTCTCTCGGCGCGGACGCTGTCGACGCCGGTGCCAGCCAATGCGCTTCCCGGCGAGCGGTCGATCGTCGAGCTCGGCGACGTGGTGCGCATCACCGAGGAGAAGGCTTCGTTCCCGGTCTTCCGGCACAACGGTCACGCCGCCGAAATGGTGATGGCCGAGCTCGCGGGCGCCTACGAGGCGCCGATCTACGGCATGCTGGCCGTGGCCGAGAAAATCGCCAGCCACGATTGGGGCACGCTGCCTCGGCCCGAGATCAGCCTGCATGGCCAGCCGCGGGATGCCTCGCGTCCGGTTCTGCTCTGGGACGGCGAGTGGGAGGTCACGTACGTGACCTTTCGCGATATGGGTGCAGCCTTCGCGGTGGCGCTGCTCGCCATCTACATCCTGGTGGTGGCGCAGTTCGGCTCGTTCGCGCTGCCGCTCGTCATCCTGACGCCGGTGCCGCTGACGCTGATCGGCATCATGCTCGGGCATTGGCTGCTAGGGGCATCGTTCACGGCGACGTCGATGATCGGCTTCATCGCGCTCGCCGGCATCATCGTGCGCAACTCGATCCTGCTCGTGGATTTCATCCGCCACGCCAGGACGGCCGACAAGTCGCTGCGCGACGTGCTGATCGAAGCCGGAGCGGTGCGCTTCAAGCCCATCCTGCTGACGGCACTCGCGGCCATGATCGGAGCGGCGGTGATCCTGTTCGATCCGATCTTCCAGGGGCTCGCCATCTCGCTGCTGTTCGGGCTCGCGTCCTCGACGCTGCTGACGGTGCTCGTCATCCCGGCGATCTACGTCGTGTTGCGCGACGACGGACGGCCGCTCGGCGCCAGTAGCGCATGACGGCCCCCTTCGCGGAGACCTCGATTTCTGCCTCAGCGGATGGTCTCGCCGGGGTAGACGCCCCACAGCTGCTTCTGGGGCAGGTAGCCGCGGAAGTCGCCGACCGACACGTTGCACCACTCGGTGTCGCAGGTCCTGATGTTGGCGATGACACCCGCCTCGAGGATGGCGACGGGCGCGGCGCCGGCCTTGTCGTCCGACAGCAGCTCGACCTTCGGGGCCTGCCCGTTCTTGACCTCCCACGGCATGACGAGCGCCGTTCGCCGGCCCGAGACCAGCGATTGCAGGACCCAGCCCTCGGCGCCATCGCTGTCGCGGACCTGGCGCCAGCTTTCGAACTCGCGGATCACCTCGACTGGAAGGCCTGCCCGCCGGTAGACCCAGAGCACCTTGTGGTCGGTGCCCGGCCCCTGACGCGAGTGGACGCGGTCGGATTTCAGGCTGACGAAACGCGGCACGGGCAGACCGCTGCCAGCCGTCGCCTGAGCCGCCGCTCCTGCCACTCCGGAGCTCGACTGGGCTATGCCGGCCGTCGGCAGGAGAAGGGCCATCACTGCCGCCCGCACGGCGCGTCGACCTGCGCCTCCGCGCATCCACCGGCTCCCTCTCATCATGTCGTGTCGTGCCTGATCATGGTGGCGAATCTCTGACGGAAGATACCACCCTGCGCCGCGAAGATGGAGATTGGCTGCGGCATCTGTTAGACACGACCTCGAAGTGACAATGATCGAGCACTTGCGCCAATTGCCCGCGTGGTCGCCGCGCCGTAAGCGCTGCAACCGCACGTGCCCACCAGACGCCGGACCGTCCCATGCCCCAGAGCGCCAAGCGACCCCTCGTGATCGTCACCCGCAAGCTGCCGGACGTGGTCGAGACGCGCATGCGCGAGCTGTTCGATGCCCGCATCAACGTCGATGACAAGCCGATGTCGCAGGCCGACATGATCCAGGCCGTGCAGACCGCCGACGTGATCGTGCCGACTGTGACCGACCGCATCGATCGCGCCGTGCTGGCCCAGGCTGGGCCCAATCTGAAGCTGATCGCCAACTTCGGCACCGGGGTCGACAACATCGACCTCGACACGGCTCGCAACCGCGGCATCACGGTGACCAATACGCCGGGTGTGCTGACCGAGGATACCGCCGACATGACGATGGCGCTGATCCTCGCCGCGCCCCGGCGACTGGCGCAAGGCACGGCCTTCCTGAAAGATCCGCGCAACCACTGGGCCGGATGGTCGCCGACGTGGATGCTCGGGCACCGCATCTGGGGCAAGCGGCTCGGCATCATCGGCATGGGCCGGATCGGGCAGGCCGTGGCGCGCCGCGCGAAGGCATTCGGGTTGCAGATCCACTATCACAACCGCCGGCGGGTGGCGGAGGAGGTCGAGCACGAGCTCGAGGCGACCTATTGGGAGAGCCTCGACCAGTTGC
>JBFWQN010000354.1:0-5855 GCA_050249405.1 Hyphomicrobiaceae bacterium
CACGCACGCTCGTCAGCGGCAGCACCTGCAGCCAGGACACCAACCAAGGCTGCCACCACCTGCCGACGATGCGCTTGTCCCTCCGCTGAAGAGCCGGCCGTTGGCCACCGACAATTGCGCCGTCGGGACTATGGGTGGAGACCATCACGCGGCCTTCTTGACGGTGTCGCGGCAACGCATCAGCGGCATGATGCGGGTGCCGAACTGCTCCATTCCGATAACGAAATCGTCGAACGTCAGCATGACGCCCTGGACACCCGGAACAGCCGACATCTCATCGAGCATGCGGGCAATCCTCTCGTAGGACCCGACAAGGACGCCCTGGTTCGTCGGCAGTTTGATGCCACCCAGCAGCTTGCGCCGGTTGGGCTGCGCGAACGGGTCCTTGCTCGGGTCGTCCTCGGCTTGCTCGTCGCGATAGGCCAAGGCCTCCAGGTCCGCTCCGGCCTTGTAATGCTCCCACTTGGCCTCGGCGGCGGCATCGGTCTCGTCGGCGATGATCATCGTCAGGATAAGAGCCCCGCACTGGCGTCCGGCCTGCTCGCTGGCCGTAACGAGGCGCGCAACGCTCGGGCCGACCGCGGTCGGCTGATTGACGCCGAAGCTCGCGCAGAAGTTATAGTCGGCGTGTTGCGCGGCGTAGCGGGTTCCGGCGTCGCTCTGCGCTGCGCAGATGATCGGTATCTTTGCTGTCGGCAGCGGACTGCACCGACAATCGTCCATCGTGAAGAACGCGCCCTTGAAGTCGGAGTGGCCCGTCTCCCACAGTTGCTTCATGATGGTCACGTACTCCGCGCAATACTCGTAGCGGCGCTTGTAGTGCTCGGGGCCCGGCCAGATTCCCATCTGCGTGTACTCTCGGCGCTGCCAGCCCGAGATGATGTTCACCCCGAAACGGCCCCGCGAGATGCTGTCGATCGTCACGGCCATGCGCGCCGTGATCGGTGGTGGCATCGTGAGGACGGCACAGGTTGCGAAAAGCTGGATCCTCGTCGTTACAGCCGCCAGTCCCGCCATGAGTGTGAACGACTCGAGATTATGATCCCAGAACTGCGATGGCCCGCCGAAACCGTGCAGCTTGATCATCGACAGCGCGAAATCAAAACCGAACCCCTCCGCCTTCTCGACGATGGTCCGGTTGAGATCGAAAGTCGGCATGTACTGCGGTGACGTCGTCGAGATGAGCCAGCCGTTGTTGCCGATGGGGATGAAGACGCCGAGTTGCATGAAGACACTCCGTTCCGGATCGCGCCGAGATACGCAAGCTCACGAGGAGATGAACTCGTTCCAGCGGCGAGTGAGGTAGCGATCCTCGTCCATCACCGAGTTCCAAACGGCTATGTTGCCGAGCCGCTCGTCGATGGAGCCACCGTCGCGAACGTTGCCGGCCTTCTCCATGAGCTTGCCGAAAGGACTGAGGATGTCACCGCCGGCCGGTTTGCCGCCGAACCAGTAGCCCCATTCGTCCTCGCTAAGGAACTTCCTCACGTTCTCGGGCTGAGCCGAGTAGTAGCCCTGCCTGGCGATGAAGGCGCCCTGGAAGCCACCCGTGTACCAATTGAGATAGTCGTAGAAGGCGTCGAGCTTCAGGCCGGTCACGTGCTTCATCACGCCCAACGTATAGCCCCAGCCGCGATACCCTTCCTTCAGCGACTGGTAAGTGCACGCGATGCCGCGCGATCGAACTGCCGCAACCGCCGGCGACCACATCGACTGGACGACAACCTCGCCCGAAGCCATGAGATTGACGGATTGATCGAAAGTGGACCAGAACGCACGAAACTGTCCGGACTTCTTGATCTCCATCATCTTGTTGACGGTGGCGTCGATCTCCGCCTTGGTCATATTGCCTTTGTTGACATATTTGACGTCGCCGCGGGCCTCGAGAGCCATCGCCACATCGATGATGCCGATCGTCGGGTTGTCCTGGAGCGCCGACTTCCCTTTGAACTCGGGACTCAGCAGATCACCCCAACTCGTCACCGGCCTGCCTACGAGGTCCGGACGAATACCGAGCGTGTCGGCATTGGTGACAGTCGGCACCCCGGTCACCCAATCTGTCGGCGTGCCGTTCGTCACCTTCTGTCCATCGGGCCCAGTGGCATAAAGGATTGCCAATGGTGTAATGCCCTGCTGGGGAAGCTTCTTCCCCGTCGACGACTCGCCTTTCGTGAAAAGCGGCATCGTCTTGTCGAAATGCTTTGCCTTCGCGATCGGAATCCCTTGCAAGACATTCCGGCCGATCAGATAGCGCATATAGACGAGGCTGATATCGGCGCAATCCATCGTGTTCGACTGCGATAGGAACCGGTTCAGCAAATCGGCGTTCTCCGAGGCCTGCATCTGCACCGTGAAGCCGAGATCCTTGGACGCCTGCTCGGCAATTTTCTGGATGGCCGTCACAGGTGGGCCGGAATGGCGCAGCACGATGTCTTTGATATTTTGCGCCCAGATCGTCGGGAAACCGGTAATGGCGGTCTCGGCAGCCACGCCGGCAGCAGCGACTCCGCCGAGAACTACGCTTCGGCGATCAATGCCTTTCCGGGTAGCTCTGGCGCTCTTGTCACTCTTGCTCATGCGTCTGCTCCGAACGTTGCCTCGTCCGGCCCTCGACGACGTTTCCATAAGCGATCTGCTCGATGGCAGAATTCTTGTCCCATTACCGATAAAGCTCGCATTCCAATCGGGAATGCGCCAGACCAAATGACTGTCACAGTGCTGCTTGTTTGAGCGACGGCTCATCTGACGTGATACGCAGTGTCGACGTCGCGGAACTGCGTTGGCCGCTCTGGCTGGTCGCGCGCTCTCGATCAAGCAGTTCGCGGGCGCGATGCCCGCGAACTCGCACGACACGTTGGGATCGAGATGCCGGAAGCCTGCCGATCGGGCGGTAATCGCTTCGGCGACGCACTGCGAGGGCGTCTCGTCTCGCTGCTTGCAATGCGTCGTCGTCTCGTGCCTTCAGAGCGGTCGGTCCTGGTTATGCGCTGCGCTCCGGTCGCCACGATGGGTGCAAACCCGCATTCCGTTTCATCCCGCGAGGTGGCGGAACATATTGCGGCGCGCCTCCTCGTCGATGTCGGCCTTGAACGGGTGGCGGTCCTTCAACGTCGCGGCCTTCTGGGCGGCAGGGCGTGCCGCGATCTCGTCGTGGAAACGCTTGACGTTCGGGTACTTCGCCCAGGCGTCCTCGCCCATGATGAACGTCGCCATGCGCGACCAGCTCCAGAAGCTCATGTCGGCGATGGTGTAGGTGTCGGCAACGAGATAGCGGTGCTGCGCCAGCCGATCGTCGAGGATCTTGAAATGGCGGTTGGCCTCGAACTGGTAGCGCTTCTGCGCATAGGGCACCTGCTCGGGTGCGAAGTGCCGGAAATGCACGGCCTGGCCGCAAAACGGACCAACGCCGGTCGCGACGAGCATCAGCCAGGAGAGCAGCTCGGCGCGGTTCGCCGCCCCTTCCGGAGGCAGGAACTTCCCCGTTTTCTCGGCGAGGTAGAGCAGGATCGCGTTGCTGTCGAAGACGGTGATCCCGTCATCGACGATGGACGGAACCTTGGCGTTGGGATTGACCGCCAGATACTCGGGCTTGAATTGCTCGCCCCTGCGCGGATCGACGGGGATGGCCTCGTAGGCGAGCCCCATCTCCTCGAGGGCCAGCGCGATCTTGGTCGGGTTGGGCGAGCCGTTGAAGTAGAACTTGATCATGTGGGTTCTCCATGGAGCGAGTTGAGCTCAATGCCATCGATGAGGATGAACTCGAAGGTGGCGCAGTCTCTGCGATGCGCGACGATCGACTGGTAGTCGGGCGACAGGTAGCACGCCTCGGCAGTTGCGAAATCGGCGAACTCGGCGAGGACGATGCGCCGGTCCTCCTCGGGCCCCTCGAAGGTGACGACCCTGCCACCGCGAGCGATGTGCCGGCCGCCGAACTTCGCCAGCACGGCCGGTGAGCGGCTGGTGTATTCCTGGTAGGCGACGGGATCGTGCACGACAGCACGGACGATGAAGTAGGCGGACATGGCGATCCCACCTCAGGCCTGGCAAAGCTGGGGCGGCCGTGATGCCGGACGAAGCGCCGAGGCGATACGCCCGATCAGCCCGACAGCGGTCAAGAGACCGACCGTCACGAGACACAAGCCCGCGATTTGTGTGGTGTCCGGCCACTCGCCGACGATCGGAATGCCGATCACGATCGATATCGCGGGCACGATGGCGGGAAACAGCACGGCGCGGCTGACGCCGAGGATGGCGATCGCTTTCGAGTAGGCGAGCAGGGTCACGACGCCCTGGATCAGGCCTTGTGCAATGCCCTGCGCCAGCAGCGCATCGGCAGGCAGGGTCATCAGGCGTCCGGCGCCCCGATACGAGAGATAGCCCGGCACCACGACGAGCGCCGTAAGCACCGCGACCACTGCCGTCGCGCGGATGGGGTCGATGCGCCATTTGCGCATGAGGATCGTGAAGATGGCCCAGAGCAGACTTGACGCCAGGAACATCAGGTCACCGATCCACGTCGTGCCGGTGACTGCGCTGCCGGCGAGCCCGTGCAGGCTGACGAGAACGACGCCGGCGATCACGGTCAGGCCGCCCACGGCATGCCATCGCGTCAGCCGCTCGCCGAGCAGAAGGACGGCGCCGATGGTGCTGAGGATCGTGACGGTGGAGGGCGCGATGACCGCGCCGTGAGCGAGCGGTGCAAAAACATAGCCGCCCGTCTGCAGGAAGGCGAACAGGGGGCCACCCGTGAGCAACAGCGCAAGCCCCCGTCGCCAGCCTATGCCGGCCAGCCCGGGCAGCCCCCAACGGACGAGGAACGGCAGCATGACGAGGCCGGCCACGACGGCACGAGCAAGGATCATGTCCTCGGGCGCGAGTCCTCGTAGCGCGCCGGCCCGTGCCATGGCGAACGACGTTGCCGCCCCTAGGGCCATGGTCATTCCGAAGGCGTAGCCCGCGGTAAGCGAGGCAGGCTTCTGCAATCGAGGGTGGCTCGTGCTCACGACCGTCTCCGTCTCATATCGTTGAGGGTGTCCTTGTCGAGACAATGCCTGCCTGCATCCGACGCGATAAGTGAGCGCCGCAGCATGAGATCGATGCGTTTGGCGTATGAGTGGCTGACTACCCGAGACTTGGAGGCGGCCCTCACCTGCGCGCAGGGCCGGGGATGCGGCCATCGTGCACCTGTCGCAACGCCTCCACCGGCACGCCATAGCTCAGGCCATGTGCCATCCACGACAATGCGAACTCTCCCGCGCAGTATCGTGCCTCGAAATCCGCTTCGCTGACGCTCTCGTGATCCTCCGATCCGTCCACCGGCCTTGTGATGGCGCGCCGCACGAAGCGGACGCGCGGGTCATCGGCGAGCCGGACTTGAGCGCCTCGGATCAGTGTGTCCTTGCCGGCACCGCTGGGTCCGACCACGACGACCAGACAGCCGGGCTCGCAATCGCCATTGTCGGTCGAAGGATCACGCGACACGGTTGCCCTCCCGCTAGACCTGTCGGGCGACCGGGGTGCCGCCGACGAGATGCACCTGCACGAAGTCGCGTCATGTGTTGACAGCCACGGCCGTCGGATCTATTTCAACACTCGTTCGGGGCGCCAATCACTGGCCGCCGCGGACGGGCAGACGAGCGAAAAAATCACTCGAACCGATACGGACCTGATCAGGGGGTCTCCTCTGAGGAAGGTTCGTTTTTTGGTCGGCGGTCAAGGGCAACCTTGTCGCTGAGAGTGGTTCTGTTCTCTGTTTCGGCGCTCTTTGAAAATTTAATCGAAGGAAGGGAAACGCAGGCGGCGGAGTCCTGGCGGGTCTCGAGCCCCGGTAAAACGGGTTTAGAGACTTAAAGAGA
>JBFWQN010000355.1:0-5854 GCA_050249405.1 Hyphomicrobiaceae bacterium
GGTGCTGACCGTCGATGGCGGCCAGCAACTCTGGGGCGACCCGTGGCCCACGGGACGGCCAGATTGGTTCAAGCTCTGAGCGGAGCGGCGACCACTCAATCGCGGCGTGCCGTGCCGGGCGGCACGACGCCCAGGGCGAGACCCGCGAGACCGACGTAGGGAACCACGGCCAGCACCGCGAGGGCGGGCGGCCAGCCGATATCCCGCAGCCGCCTGGCACTTATTGCGACGAGCGACCAGGATAGGACCGCCATCATGGCAAGGCTCGCAAGCGTGAGTCGGCCGGCGGCGGGGCCCATCAAAGTCGTATCGGCGCCTGCGACCGCAACGAAGCCCCACAACGACAATGCGGCGGCCGCAGCCACGGCGAGCACGACGGTCCACCATTGCGACCGGCTCGCCCGGCCTGAAAACGAGAAAAACAAGCTCATCGTCGATCCTCTCGCATATGCCCACGGGGGCTGCTATTCGTCGGCCGCCGCCGAGGCGGCCCGCAAGCGGCGATGTCCAGGCCGCCCGAAGCAAGTGGCCATTTTCTGACTCATGTTCAACCATGTGCCGGTCACGACTGCGCGAGGCGGGCGGGAAGCGAGACCGGCAGCACAACTGGAGAGCCGCGATGACGAGCCCCCGCATCAAGCTGCACAAGGGCGACCTGCCCGCCGGGATCTCGTTCGGGTCCTCGGTCGCCATCGATACCGAGACGCTCGGCCTGAAGCCGCACAGGGACCGGCTTTGCCTGGTGCAGCTCTCGACCGGCAACAACGAGGCTCACCTGGTCCAGCTCGACGGCGCGGACTGGTCGGCCCCGCGGCTGAAGGCGCTGCTGGCCGATCCGGCGGTGCTCAAGATCTTCCATTTCGGCCGATTCGACGTGGCCGTGCTGGAGCGCTGGCTGGGCGTCGCGACGGGTCCGCTGTGGTGCACCAAGATCGCCTCCAAGCTTTGCCGCACCTACACCGACCGGCACGGGCTCAAAGACCTTTGCAGCGAGCTCCTCGGCATCGACCTCTCGAAGCAGCAGCAATCCTCGGACTGGGCCGCGTCGGAGCTCAGCCAGCAGCAGCTCGCCTATGCCGCCTCGGACGTGTTGCATCTCCATGCACTCAAGGCGAGGCTCGAGGCGATGCTCGCGCGGCAGGGGCGCACCGAGATGGCCGAAGCGGCATTCCGCTACCTGCCCGAGCGCGCACGGCTCGATCTCGCCGGGTTCGAGGACATGGACATCTTCTCGCACTGAGTGGCGGCACCGCCGCAGCCGTCCACAACAAGCGAAGGCCGGGCGTCCCAATATCTCCCCAATTGACGGCCATCTGGCATAAGCGGCTCGGAAAACGAGGGAATCGCGGGCGCGGCCGGGAGCAGGGCATGCAGGGCGGCAACGGCACAGCGGCGGTCGGGCGGCGGGGGATGTTCGACATCGCCGTGCCCCAGCGCGAGCGCGACCGTGCCTTTCGCCAGGCAAGACGCCATACGTGGCTCGTGCGGCTGCTGCGACTGGTCTTTCCGATGCTCGCGATCGGCAGCCTCGGCGTCTACGGCGTGACGCTCTACGCGACATCGCGAACCAAGGGCGCCGGCATCACGGCGACCTCTGTGTCGATCGATCCCACCAACCTTGCCATGGCCGACCCGCGCTATACGGGTTTTGCGAGGGATGGCTCGGAATACAGGGTGCACGCCAAGCGCGCCGTCTCGGACCTGAAGATGTCGAAGCCGGTCCGGCTCGAAACCATCGATGGCGAGTTTATCCAGCCGACGGGCGTGACGACCTATCTGAAGGCTGCCTGGGGCACCTACGATCAGAAGAAGGATCTGCTCGAGCTCTACGACGACATCAAGGTCGACGCGACGAGCGGCATGAAGGCGCGCCTCGCCCGCGCGACCGTGCTGGTCAAGGAAAGCCGGGTGACGAGCACCGAGCCGGTGTGGGCGCAGACCGATACGGGGCAGATCCGTGCCAACTCGATGGCGCTCGACACCAAAGCGCACAAGGCGGCGTTCCGCGAGGCGGTCGAGGTGACGCTCAAGGCGCGCACGGCAGCGCCCGTGCTCAAAGGCGACGGCGCGCCTGCCGCCAAAGCGCCACGCAACGGCCAACAGGCATTCGGCATCGACGCCAACTCGGGCGAGCCCGTGATCGTGACCTCGCGGCTGCTCGATGTGGACGACACGGCGAAGACGGCGCTCTTCCGCGAGGCGGTGGTGGCGCGCCAGGGAGAGGCGACGCTGAAGGCACCAGAGCTCGACGTGCTCTACGAAGGGCGAGCGGGAGCCGCCGCAGGCGCGCCGGACAAAGCGAAGGGCGAGCCGGCGGGCGAGGCTGCAGCGGCCGATCAAACCAAGCTCAAGACGATCAGGGCGCGCGGCGGCGTCACGATGACGAGCAAGGCCGATACGGCCGAGAGCGAGACGCTCGACTACGATGCGGCTGCCGAGAGGGTCGATCTGGCCGGCAACGTGGTGATGACGCAGCAGCCGGAGCGGCGGGCCACGGCGGCGGCGGCACATCTCGACCAGAAAGCGGACACGGTGCTGCTGACGGGCGACGTGGTGGTGACGCAGGGCCGCAACGTGATGCGCGGCGGGCGGCTCGCCATCGACCGCAAAGCCGGGACAGCGCATCTCGCCACGCCGGCCGATGCAGGCCGGGCCGCGGGGCGGATCTCGACGCTTTTCTACCAGACGCCGAAGCCCGATGCGGCGGCGAAGCCCGCGGCACGGCAGACAGAGGACGCGGCCTCGCCGCTCGGAGCGTTCGGTGCCAGCTTCAAGGCCGACCCCAACCAGCCGATCGAGGTGGACGCCGTCACGCTCGACGTGAACGACCGCAAGCACACCGCCATCTATACCGGCGGAGTTATCGCCAAGCAGGGGCAGCTCGTCGTCACGTCGGAGGAGCTCGTCGCGCACTTCACGGGCGAGACGGGGCTCTGGTCCGGGGCACCGCCAGCGGCTGCGAAGGACAAAGGCAAGGGCGGCGGGCCGGGCGGCTCGGAGATCAAGCGAATCGAGGCGAAAAAGAACGTCGTCGTCACCGGCACCGATGGGCAGAAAGCCACCGGCGAGTGGGCGACTTTCGACACGAAAGCCAACATCGTGACCATGGGCGGACAAGTGACCGTCACGCAAGGCAAGCAACTCGTCCGCGCGCCGGAAAGCATGCGCCTCGTCATGGATTTGACGAGTGGGCTCACACGCTTCGAGCCAGAGCCGGGGGCCGCGCATGCGAAAGGCGGACCGCAGGTGAGCGGCGCATTCGCCACGTCGGTTGCCGCGTCGGCGAATGCCAAGGGCGTCAATCCGGTCGGCTGTCCGCCGGGCGCCATCTGCAAGAGTGGCCGGCTCGAAGCGATCATCTATCCGAACGAGGTGAAGGAGAAGGCCAAGGACAAGGCCGGTGCGGCGGTCGATGCGGCGCGCGGAGCGGCAAAGCGCCTCCAGGGCCAATCGCCGTGGGGCACGACGTCGAGCGGAGCGGCGAAACCGTGAGCATCCTGCAATCCGGGCACATGGTCCGAGACATGGAACGTTGCAGAGGCCGCTCGCATGGTGATGCTGGCGACGACCGCTCCGTGCGCGACGCCGTGGCTTCCGGGGACTGATCGCGATGGCCTTTACGCTCTTTCCACGCGCGCGACGCGCCGCAACGGCCGATGGCTTACGCAGGCCGGCGGAAGGCTACGAGCCACAAGTTGGACAAGCAGGCGCATACCCGCCTCATGCTGGACACGGCGGCGAAGGCTGGCTGACCAGCGAGGGCGTGCAGAAAACCTACGGCAAGCGGAAAGTCGTCAAAGGCGTCAGCGTCTCGGTCGCGCGGGGCGAGGTGGTGGGCCTGCTCGGGCCCAACGGCGCCGGCAAGACCACGGTGTTCTACATGATCACCGGCCTCGTCCCGGCCGACGAGGGCCGCATCACCATCGACGGCCGGGACGTCACGCGTCTGCCCATGTACCGGCGCGCCCGGCTCGGCATCGGCTATCTGCCGCAGGAAGCCTCGATCTTCCGGGGCCTCACGGTCGAGCAGAACATCATGGCCATCCTCGAGCTGGTCGAGCCCAGCCGCAAGAAGCGGCGCGAGCAGCTCGACAGCCTGCTCGAGGAGTTCCACATCACGCGCCTCAGGAAGAGCCCATCCATAGCGCTCTCGGGCGGCGAGCGGCGGCGGTGCGAGATCGCGCGGGCGCTGGCCTCGCGACCATCCTACATGCTGCTCGACGAGCCCTTCGCCGGCATCGACCCCATCGCGGTGGGCGATATCCAGCAACTCGTCCGCCACCTCAAGCAGCGCGGCCTCGGCGTGCTGATCACCGATCATAACGTCCGGGAAACCCTGTCCCTCGTCGACCGGGCCTACGTGATTGCCGAGGGTCAGGTTCTGACACAAGGTAGCCCTTCGGAAATCATCTCCAACGCGGATGTTCGCCGCGTCTACCTCGGAGATATGTTCGGTTAATGCCACTCGCCTATGTATGCTCGGGCGGCGAACCGGTAGCGTGAGGGGCGGCAATGGCGCTTTCGACGAAGCTCGAGCTCAGGCAGAGCCAGCAGCTCGTCATGACGCCGCAGCTGCAGCAGGCGATTCGCCTCCTGCAGCTGTCGAACATGGAGCTCACCGCGTTCGTCGAGACGGAGCTCGAGCGCAATCCGCTGCTCGAGCGCGAGGACGGCGTAGCCGAGCCGCCGCCGCGCGAGGATGCCGAGATGCCGGCGGTCGCACCGGACGCGGGGCTGGATTTCGCGGCCCCGGGCGACAAGGCGACGACGGATCTCGACAGCGACGTCGCCGACACCTTTCCCGAGGCCGGCGCCAACGATCTCGGGCCCGATCTCCAGGCCGGCCTGCGCAACTCGGGGGACCGTTTGCGGTCGTCGTCGTCATCCGACGAGGCGCCGAGCATCGAGGACTACGCCACCGAGCGGCTGTCGCTGCGCGATCATCTGGAGCGCCAGCTCGGCCTCGCCGTGACCAACCCGCAGGATCGCCTGATCGGCGCCAACCTGATCGACCAGGTGGACGAGGCGGGCTACCTGAGGGCCGACATCGCCGACGTCGCAGAGCGGCTCGGCGTGGACGTCGCGCGTATCGAGACCGTGCTCGGCGTGCTGCAGACTTTCGAGCCGGCGGGCGTTCTCGCCCGCGACCTTCGTGAATGCCTGGCGCTGCAGCTCAGGGACAGGGGCCGGCTCGACCCGCTGATGGACCGGTTCCTCGACAACCTGCCATTGCTCGCCGCCCGCAACCTCACCGCCCTTCGGCGGGCGGTCGGGGCGGACGCCGAGGATATCGCCGACATGATCGCGGAGGTGCGGCGGCTCAACCCGAAGCCCGGCCTCGAGTACGGCGGCATCGACATCGAGCCAGTGGTGCCCGACGTGCTGGTGCGCATGAGCTCCGACGGCAGCTGGATCGTCGAGCTGAACAGCGACACGCTGCCTCGGGTGCTCGTCAACCGCACCTACTACACGCGGGTCACCCGCAATACGCGGACGACCGGCGACAAGGACTTCCCCCTGGAGTGCCTGCAAAACGCCAACTGGCTGGTGAAGAGCCTCGACCAGCGGGCGCGCACCATCCTCCGCGTCGCCGAGGAGATCATCAGGCAACAGGACCGTTTCCTCATCTATGGCGTGCAACATCTGAGACCACTCAATCTCAGAACGGTCGCCGACGCGATCAAGATGCACGAGTCGACGGTCAGCCGCGTCACCTCAAACAAGTACATGTCGACGCCGCGCGGCATCTTCGAGCTGAAGTATTTCTTCTCGTCGGCCATCGCCTCGGCGGGCGAAGGCGAGGCGCATTCCTCGGAATCGGTCAGGCACCGCATCCGCACGCTCATCGACGCGG
>JBFWQN010000356.1:0-5853 GCA_050249405.1 Hyphomicrobiaceae bacterium
GAGAGCCGCGGCGTCTCGATGGTGTTCCAGTCCTATGCCGTCTGGCCGCACATGACGGTGTTCGACAACGTGGCCTACGGCCTGCGCGTCCGGAAGCAGTCGCGGGACCAGATCAAGGAGCACGTCGACCGCGCGCTGGGGCTCGTGCAGATGCGCCATCTGGCCGAACGGGCGGCCTCGAAGCTCTCGGGTGGCCAGCAGCAGCGCGTGGCGCTCGCCCGCGCCATTGCCTTCTCGCCGACGGTGGTGCTGTTCGACGAGCCGCTCTCCAACCTCGACGCCAAGCTGCGCGCCGAGATGCGGGTTGAGCTGCGCGAGCTGCAGAGCCGCCTCGGCATCACATCCGTCTATGTCACGCACGACCAGGAGGAGGCGCTGGCCATCTCCGATCGTGTGATCGTCATGAACGTCGGCGTCATCGAGCAGATCGGTACGCCGGAGGATATCTACAATCGGCCGCGCAACCGCTTCGTCGCCGATTTCGTGGGCTCCGCGAACCTGATCAAGGGGCGCGTCGCGGGACCAGCGCGCGACGGTCGCGTCGTGTTCGAGGCTGACGGCGGCCACAAGCTCGACGCGGTGGCGCCAGCCGCGCTCACGGGCCGCGAGACCGAGGTCGCGGTGCGCACGGCCTATATCGGCATGGGCGCAGGCAATCCAGGCGACAACGAGATGCCCGGCACGGTGCGGCGGCGCATGTTCCACGGCGATTTCGTGCAGTATGTCGTCGATTGCACCACGGGGCCGATCATCGTGCGCCGTCCGCCGACGAACCTGGTCGAGGAGGGCACGGCCGTGACGCTGACCTTCCCAGCCGCCTCGTGCGTTCTGCTGGAAGTGTGAGTGCGCGAGCCCCCGCGCCGCTACGTCACTTCGTACGGAGCCACGACAGGAAGCGCCCGCAACGCCCGAAGGAATGATCTCATGCCCCAGCACGCGGCTTTGGACAAAGCAGCCTCGCCCGCGAGCGTCGAGGCCGCGTTATGCTTCATCGTGCCGCAAACGAAAAAGCCGGTGTTCCAAAGCGCAGCCTACACGGGCGGCGATCCGAAAATCTTTTTCGAGGTCGAGCAGCGAGCAGTCGCGATCAGCGACATCCGCAAGGCATCGAGGCAGCCGACCATCGAGCGCGAAGGGTTCGAGCTCATGACGTCGCCGACCGCTGTCGCCGATCTCGATAGCGATGCCGACGTTGCCAACGCCTATTACCCGGAGATCGAGGCCTTGCTGAAAAGCAGGTTCGGGGCGTCCCGCGTCGCAATCTTCGATGCCACACGTCGGTCGGACGGTGGCACTGGCGCGGCCAACCCCGATGGTCGCCGGGGACCCGCAACCCGCATTCACGTCGACTATACTCAGAAAAGTGGTACACAGCGGCTCAAGGATACCATCGGTGTCGCCGAGGCGGAGCGCCTGCTCGCGAGCGGGGCACGCGTGATCCAGGTCAATGTCTGGCGGCCCATCAAAGGCCCTGTGCGGCGTGCGCCGCTCGCCGTCGCCGATGCCTCGACGATCTCGCAATCAGAGCTGGTCGCAACCGATCAGGTGTTTCCCGATCGTGTCGGCGAGATCTACCATCTGGCCTACGGTCCCAGGCAGCGCTGGTACTACGCATCCGAGATGAAGCGGGAGGAGGTGCTCCTGATCGCAGGCTGGGATTCGACTGATCCGGCCGGCTCGCGCTGCGCTCCCCACGGGGCATTTCAGCTTCCCGACCAGGACCCGGCCGCGCCGCCGCGCGAAAGCATCGAGATCCGCACGTTCGTGATCATCGAGTAGTCGTGCTTCCTCACCGGCCCGGCCTTGCAATTGAAGGTACCGCCACATGACGACGCTGACGGGTGGCTGCCACTGCCGCAACATCAAGGTCGAGTACGAGACGAGTGTCGCGCCAGAGGATGCCAAGCCCCGGGCGTGTCAGTGCTCGTTCTGCCGCCAGCACCAGTCGCGCGCGGTTTCCGATCCAGGCGGCTCGCTTCACATCACGGTCGACAAGCCGGAGCTGTTGAGCCGGTACACGTTTGCGATGAAATCCATCGAGTTCCTGGTCTGCCGGGAGTGTGGGGTCTACGTGGCCGGTTTCATGGCCGATCCCTTGGACGACAAGGGCTACGCCACACTGATGGTCAGCGCCTTGGATGAGCGCCAGCGCTATCCGCTGCCGAGTCCCACGGTCTACGATGCCGAGGACAAAGATGCGCGCACGACGCGTCGCCGCAAGGTGTGGACACCGGCCGTGCTCACGATCGGCAATGCCGGCACAGGGCGTTCCTGAGGCCAAGCCTCGATTGGGTCGCCCTGCTGCGGTCGGCTCGGCGCTCCGAGGCGATCATCGGATTGTCGATATTGCCCAGGCAACTCAGACAACTCCGCTACCGCCTTCAAACTTTGCCGTCATGCCCGCGAAGGCGGGCACGCACGACGGTTCGCACGCTTCTTCCAGCCTTGACGTAACTCCTCGCCTCGGCGGGGAGGACGTAAAGCTGTCAGCGCCGAGGTCTCTGTTGCCAGCCGCGCGCGAAGCGGCTCACAATGCCTCAGCGCCCGACGCAGAGGTATTTGACCTGCGTCAATCGCCGCCGCACCGGGCGTGCAACGATTTGCGCCAACGCGGCATCGTCCGCGCGAACGTGTGGCCGCTACTCGAACGATAACGACGAGGGAAACGCTCATGGCACAGGTGCAGGGAGCCGCGTCGGTCGACCGTCTCAGGGACGAGATCCAGGGCGTGCGCTACCGGGAGGCGACGCAGACCTTCTGCCGGCTCGTGACCGAGGAGAAGCGTCCCCTCAAGCAGGTGATCAAGGAGGCGATCGGTGCCGCCGCGCCCTACGTGCAGGTTCCGGCGCATCTCATGCGGCTGCCGACAGGCGAGCTGCGCGGCGTCAACTACGACCACACCATTCTCGGCTGGCGCGGCGCCATCCAGCTGATGGGCGAGCTCGAGGGCGCGCGCGGCGTGCTGCCGAGCGTGCAGGCCATGTGGTACGTGCCGCAGGGCCTCAACGTGTGGGAGCAGGTGATCTGCGAGTTTCCCGGCCACTACGCCCGCGACGCCGAGCAGTGCAATCGCAAGTTCCCCGGCCACGACGAGCACGTCGACCGCTTCGACGGTCCGGCGTGGAACCCGCCAAAAATCTATTTCCAGGACCATGCGCCGATCACACAGGGCTCGGTCGACGAGCGACTGTCGCGCATGAACTGGGCCATCGCGGAAGGCGACAAGGCCGAGGCGTACGGGCTGTTCCTGGGCCTCGCCGGCGAGCCCGAGCACCGCAAGCGCCTGAAGGACGCGATCCTTTTCGCCGGCATCATCGATCTGCAGGACACCATCATCAATCGCGGCGGCTACCAGAACATCGGGCACAAGGCCCTGCGCGCCCGCGCCCTCGTGCACATCGCCGACTACCTCGGCTGGGAGAACGCGCACGAGCTCATCTACACCGTGGTGCCGGATCTCGGCTGCTCGCCGCGGCTCTACGGGCTGTGGACCGAGATTTCCAACATCTGCCGCATGGAGATTCCGCGCCACGCCGAGATCCCGAAACGGTCGGACAAGCCCCTCACCGAGCGTGAGCTCGACGAGCTCGCCGAGGCCATCGTCTGGGGCGGGCCTTTCGACGTGAACGCCGCCATCATGGGGCTGTTCAAGCGCGGCGCCGGCATCCTCGACGTCGGCGACGGCGTCATCGTCTCCTTCCAGCGCTACCTGATCGACGTGCTGGAGAACCCGCACGCCTTCCTGCACCCGACGCACGCGCTCGACTACATGAACGTGGTGCAGCACTGGACGCGCGAGTTCGACAACCCGCATCAGGTGAAGGCGGTGTTCATGGGCGCCCGCTTCATGAACGATGCGGTGCGCTCAAACGCCATGTTCCCGCGCGACCCGAAGTTCACGCTCGAGAATCGCAAGGTGCACCGCGCCTGGGCCGACGGCATCGCCGTCGACCGAATGCTGCCGGTCATCGAGGAGCACGCGCTCGCGCAGGATGCGCCCCGCGCCTGCGCCCTCGTCGACAGCTACCTCGAGCGCACGGGCGAGCGCCGCAAGCTGATCGACACCATCACCTATGCCGCCTGCCACTGGCAGAACGATCCGCACGTCATGCGCAACTGCTCGTCCTCGATCGAGGAGTTCCGCAGCAATCAGACCTCGCGGCGCGACGACATCATCCGCGGCTACGTCAAGCACCAGTCGCGCTACATCAAGCGGGCCGAGACCCACGACTGCTACCGGGTCTTCGCCGAGCATTTCCGCCCCGCCAACGATTGAGGTCCGAGATGGCAAGCGAGACAGGGCTGCGCGATCTGTGGCGGGTGCGCAATGCGGCCGCCATGAGCCTCGCCCAGAGCGAGGAGCAGATGAAGCGCGCTATCCGGCAGGCGAGCGTCGAGGAGCTGGTGGCGATGATCGACACGTTCTCGCCGGCACGCTCGACGGGACCCGAATGGACGCGCACCTTCGAGCCGCTGGTCGAGCGGCTCTGGATGTGGGCCGACGATGCGACGATGGCCAGGCTGGCCGAGGTCTACCGCGCCCGCGGCATGCCCTGGGCCGCCGTCGGCAATGCGCTGATCCCGGAGCACGGCAAGGCCGTCCGCGAGGGCCTCCGCCAGCCCGCCTGGGCAAGGCTCCCGGCCTTCGCGGTGGCGTGAGCCGGGGATGGCGGCGATTCCGGCCTGAGGTGCCCGAAGCGGTGCCGCGGTCTCGTCCCTTCTCCCCATTCCTGCGCTCCATGGGGAGAAGGTCAGGATGAGGGGCGGCGACAGGCAGGGGGCGGTGGTCAGGTCGAGTGATGTCCGCAGTGCCTTCGAGATCGAGTGTCGATGAGACGAAGCTGGAACGGGAGGTCAGGGCCAAATCCGACCGATGTGCCGCGAGCTTCCTGAGGCTTGCATCTCGGCAGCAATTGGATGGGCAAGCAAACTAAAGAACTCGGAGAACGACGTACGAGATCGACCTGGATCGATTAGACGTTCAGCCCGCCGCGTCGGCGGCGAGCGCAGCCTCGCGTTGTCGCATTCACGCATCCGCTGGCAAGAAGAGGCAAATCACTTCCATCTCTCCGAGCGGGTCATAGCGCTTCATGCAGACATGCATGCGGTTGTCTTTCGATGCTCGGATAGAAGCTCCTCGGCGAACAATAGCTTTGCCGTGTTTCGACGTCACAACGAGTTGCGGCAGGCCTCCTGCCATCGACGCGAGCCATTCCGCACTCTCGACTGGCGCGCAGTCCATGTCATGACAACAGTCATGTGGATACCAGTCGTGGGCGCTTGCCGGCTCAATCAGTCCTGAGCCAGCGAGGATCGACAAAGCCACAAGCCGGTGAATGTCGGGCTTCATCGTTCCCTCCTGCTTGATCACTCGGAGTTCCGGACTGGCGCATAGGGTCAACCTTGCTCGTCGGCTCAGGTGCTCGGCACTCGTGTTGTCCATCCCTTTTGCGACCGTCAGAGGCATAGAAGGCGAACGATGACGCAATAAGCTCATCACCGACCTTCGTGACGTCGGTTCCTTAGGGCAGTCGCCAGCCATTATCGCGGGGTGCCTTGCCCGCCGCGACCGCGTGAACCGCTCATTGAGGTCGGCGTTTGGCCGGCCGATGAGCGACGTCGCAAGGAGTCGCCGCATCGGCAGCCTCCTGTCACTTGGATGCCGTCGTCGGGTCGATGACCCTTTGCACCTCGGTAATCTGGCTCGCGGGGAAGCCGCTGATCTCTGAAGTGGTCCCGGTCGTTCGGACAGATTTTCCGCTTCGATAAGTGGACTGTCTGCCGGGGTTAGGCCGCCGCGCGGATCGGCGACGTAGTGGTGTCGTGGAAGTAAGCTTGGTCAGGTGTCCGGTC
>JBFWQN010000357.1:0-5853 GCA_050249405.1 Hyphomicrobiaceae bacterium
GTCCGTGACCGATCCGTGCCCGGAACCCCATCCCCACCTCGACGTTTCCGCTGCAAGACGCGAGCAGCAAAAGGAACCGCCATGGTGGATGTCAACAAGACCCGCACCGAGCCGGTCGAGCAGTTCTGGGAGATGATCGACGACGTTGCGGCCGGCATGCTGGGCCTCGAGGGCAGCGGCCAGCACATGCAGCCCATGCACCCACTCGTCGACGCCCAGGCGGGCGTCATCTGGTTCTTCGCGAGAAAGGACTCGGACATTGCCGAGGCTGCCGGGCAGGGTGGGCGCGCTCATTTCGCCGTGGTCGGGCGAGACCACGACTACTACGCCTGCGTTGGCGGCACGCTCTCCGCCGAGCGCAACCGGTCGGCGATCGACCGCTTTTGGGGCCCTGTCACCGCCGCGTGGTTCGACGGCAAGGACGATCCGAGCCTCGTCACGCTGAAGCTGTCCCTCGACGACGGCGTCGCCTGGAGCTCTGTCGGTGGCGCCAAGTTCGGCTGGGAGATCATCAAGGCCAACACGACCGGCTCCGATCCGGATGTGGGAGCGCGCCAGCATTTCTCGTTCCGCAGCATGGAAAGCGTCGGCGCCACGGGCGGGGAAGGCTCAGCTCCGCATACCGGCGGCTGAGCGAGACCGCGTTGGCAATGGCCCGGCTTCGCCGTTGCCGTAGCGGGCCGACCCGTGTCAGGGTTGCAGCAAGGCGCCTCCGAAAAGGGGCGCCTTTTCTCACGCCCACGCCCGACCGGGACCGCACATGGCCACGAACATCAAGCGCATCATCTACTTCCACTACCGCATGGACCCGACGGCCGCGCGTATCCGCGAGCTGCGCCCTGACATCGACATGTTCCGGCGGCCGATGGAGGGCGACGTCGAGGAAAGCTGGAAGGAGATGGCACGGGCGCACTGCTACCACGTGTCGGGCCGCACTGAGCTGCGTGAGCCGTGGTTCGCCGACAAGCGTCTGTTCGCACGCGCGCCGAGCCTCCTCGCCGTCTGCTCGCTCGGGGCCGGCTACGACTCCATAAGCATTCCGGACTGCAACGAGGCCGGCATCATCGTGTGCAATCAGTCGGGGGCCAACAAGGAGGCCGTCGCCGAGCACGCACTGGGGCTCAAGCTCGCGCTCTCGAAGAAGATCGCACAATCGAATGCCGCGATGCGCCGCCAGCAGAACCTCGAGCGGTTCCACTACGCGGGCAACGATCTGCTCGGCAAGACCGTCGGCATCATCGGCATCGGCAATATCGGCGGGCGCGTCGCCGAGCTGTGCTCGGGCCTCTTCAAGATGACCGTCCTCGCCTACGACCCCAATCTGTCGGCCGAGAGGATCGCAGCGAAGGGGGCCAAGAAGGTGGAGCTCGCAGAGCTTCTCGAGCGCGCCGACTACGTCACCTCGCACACGCCCCTCAACGACAGCTCCCGCAACATGCTCGGCTACGATCAGTTCAAGGCGATGAAGCGCACCGCCTACTACGTGAACACCTCACGCGGCGGCACCTACGGAGAGGACGACCTGGTCCGCGCGCTGAAAGAGGGGCTTATCGCAGGTGCCGGCATTGACGTATTTCTCGAGGAGCCGCCCCCGACCGACCACCCGCTGATGCAATTCGAGAACGTGATCGTGTCGCCGCACAACGCCGGCATCACGCACGAGGCCATGGCCAACGTTGCGATTTTCTCGGCTGACCAGTGGATCGACATCCTCGACGGCCGCGTGCCGCCGCGGCTCATCAATCCCGAGGCGTGGCCGAAGTATTGCGACCGCTTCGAGAAGGTCCTCGGTTTCCGGCCGCAGCCGCTGCCACGATAGCCTGTTGGGCAGCCGCCGCGCCGGCACCCGCCGGTAACCGTACTCGCTCGCAACAGTTTCCATCCGTGCGAAGAGCTGTTGAATTGCATCGAAATGCAACAATCGGGCGGTTCTCGGGTGGTGTCGATGAAGCGAGTGCTCGTGCTGGCCTTCGAGGACCGGTCGCGTCCCGAGGGCGGGCATGTGGCGCTGTTGCTGCTGGGCGTGCGCAAGCTGCCGTCGTCCGCGCGCATCGAGCTGCGTCTCGTCGGCACGGACGGGGGGCCGGCCTCCGAGGGGACCAGCGTCGAGCCGATCTCTTGCGGCCTGACCGAGGACGGTCTCGAGCTGAAGCTCGGGCCGGAGGTGACCGAGCTGCCTGCACTGATGGCGGGAGCATCCGTCGAGGTGCGGCTCCCGGCGCTCGGCCTCCGGGGTGAGCTGTCCTGGCCGCACGTGACCCCGCTGCGCGGATCGCCGGCTCGACTGCGCATCGTGGAGCGGGCAGCAGCCGGAAGCTCCGAAGGCACCACCGAGGTCGCTGGCTCGGACGAGGCCACGACGGCAACGGCAGCCGGACACGCGAGCATCCACGGCTTCGACGCCTCGCCGGCGAGATGTCAGTCGGCACTTGAATTCGCCGGCCCGCAAGGCAGCCCGAAGGTCACGGCCAGGTTCGCGGCGAGGACGGCAATTCGGCTGCAGACCGACGCGGCTCCCGCCATGGCAGCCGGCGTGGTCTCCTGGAAAGCCATGCCGATCTCGGCCGACGGCACCCCGGACGAGGTCGGACGCGGTCGCTCCAGCCGTCCGCCGCTCGGCGGCAACTGGGCCGGTTTCGCATCCCTCGTCGTCGCGGGCGTGCTGCTGTTGCAGGCTGCGATCTGGATGGCCGTCCTCGGCGAATCCGTCCCGCTGGCGGAGCGCGCTGCGCCGCTCGACAGCGCGCCGGCCGAGCTTGCAGCCTCACCGGACGGCACCGGCGAGCCCAATGTCTTCCCCTCCGAGGCCCTCTACGAGCTGCTGGCGGCCCGCGAGACGTTGTCGCCTTCCGGGCTTCAAGCGGCCGGCGTCGATGCAGGGCAGGCGCTGCTGCTGGCGAGCCGGAGCCTGCATGGCCCTACCCCTTTGCGTGACACCGCCGAAGGCATCTTCTGGCTGCGGCACCATCTCGCACAGAGTAGCGGCGGGCCGAAGACGGCACGGGCCCTGACCGAGCTCGGCTCCGCCTATGCGGCGCCGAGCCTCGGAAAGCCGAACTACGCGCAAGCCCATCGCGCCTGGCAGCTCGCCGCCGCTTGGGGCGACCCCGTGGCCATGTGCCTGCTGGCGGCCCTTCACGCAGGTGGCCTCGGCGCCGCCGCCGACCAGGACGCCGCCGACCGCTGGCGCTCCAGGGCCCGCAAAGCGGGTCGAAGGTGCGATGCCGTAACGGTGGGCGCCCCCCGTTCGTGACCATGCCCAAGTGGCGACGCCACGCTGGCAATGCGTCCCGGCGCATCGTCGGCGCCGGACCGCTGGAGCTGCGCCGGGTTCACGTCCTCGGCTGGCCTGCTCCCTCGATGGCCCCTGCTCCCTCGATGGCCCCTGCTCCCTGATGGCCCCTGCTCCCTGATGGCCAACGGCAGCCGCACCGGTCGCCGGGCTGCCGCCGCTGGAATTGTGGCGCTCGAGCCGCATCACGGCGCAGCTCGGGCCAACGACGCTCAGCCCGTCGCCTTGGCGAGCGCCTGGTCGAGGTCGGCGATGATGTCGGCCGCGTCCTCGATGCCGATCGACAGGCGAACCACGTCGTCACCAGCCCCGGCCGCCGCGCGCTGCTCCTTGGTGAGCTGACTGTGCGTCGTCGAGGCCGGATGGATGACGAGGCTGCGCGTGTCGCCGATGTTGGCGAGGTGCGAGAACATCTCGAGCGCGCCGACGAGCTTCACGCCCGCGTCGTAGCCGCCCTTGAGGCCGAACGTGAAGACGGCCCCGGCGCCCGCCGGGCAGATGCGCTTGTGCACGGCGTAGTACTTGTTCGACTCGAGGCCCGCATAGTTCACCCATGCCACCGCCGGGTGCTTCTCGAGGTGGCGGGCTACGGCGAGCGCGTTCTCGCAATGGCGCGCCATGCGCAGCGGCAGCGTCTCGATGCCGGTGAGGATCAGGAACGCGTTGAAGGGCGCGAGCGCTGGCCCGAGGTCGCGCAGACCCATCACGCGACAGGCGATGGCGAAGGCGAAATCGCCGAACGTCTCGGCGAGCACCATGCCGTTGTAGCTGGCGTTGGGCGCGGTCAGCGTCGGGTACTTCGCCCCCGCCTTCCGCCAGTCGAACGTGCCGCAATCGACGATGATGCCGCCAATCGAGTTGCCGTGGCCACCCATGAACTTGGTGAGCGAGTGCACCACGATGTCGGCGCCGTGCTCCTTCGGCCGGCACAGGTAGGGCGACGCCAGCGTATTGTCGACGATGAGCGGCACGCCCGCCTTTTTCGCGATCGCCGAGATGGCTGCGATGTCGACCACGACGCCGCCCGGATTGGCGATCGACTCGATCATGATCGCCTTGGTCTTCGGCGTGATGGCCTTCTCGAACGAGACGGAGTCGGTCGAATCCGCCCACACGACGTTCCAGCCGAATTTCTTGAACGAGTGATTGAACTGGTTGATCGAGCCGCCATAGAGCTGACGGCCGGCCACGAAGTCGTCGCCGGGCTCGAGCAGCGTGTGGAACACGAGGGCCTGGGCCGCGTGCCCCGATGCCACGGCGAGCGCCGCCGTGCCGCCTTCGAGCGATGCGACGCGCGCCTCGAGCACGCTCTGCGTCGGGTTGCCGATGCGCGAGTAGATGTTGCCGAAGGCCTGGAGCGCGAACAGCGATGCGGCGTGCTCGGCATCGTTGAAGACGAACGACGTCGTCTGATAGATCGGCGTGATGCGCGCGCCGGTCGAAGGATCGGGTGCGGCGCCGGCATGGATCGAGCGGGTGGCAAAACCGGGGTTGCTGTTTTTGGTCATTGCAAATCTCCAGGCGGAACGGGCCGATCGGGGCCCTCATGAATCGTCCCGTCCGTCGCCAAGTCAACGGCTAAGTGCGGCAGAACGGCGCAAAAGCATTCCCCGTCCCGTGAGCGTCATACGGCTGGAAAAGCCATTGCTGCTGCCGCATCCTGGCCGGCAAAAGCAAACCTGCGGCAGGAGGCCCGAATGCGTCCGATCGAGCTCGGCTGGTATCTGCCGACCCACGGCGACACCACGGCCTTCAACGACCCCGTGGCCGAGGTGGGGCCATCGCTCGCCCTCTTCGACCGGGTGGTCGATGCGGCGGAGCAGGCGGGCTTCGAGTACCTGCTCATTCCGGTCGGCGTCGCCTGCTGGGAGGCGTACATGGCCGGCGCCTATATGGCGGCCCGCCACGCCCGCATCCGGCCGCTGATCGCCGCGCGGCCCGGCTACATCAATCCCGTGCTGCTCGCCAAGATGATCTCGACCCTCGACCATCTCTCCGGCGGTCGCATCGCGGTCAACCTCATCGCAGGGCAGAACGAGGCCGACGTCGAGGCCGAGGGCGTCAGCCTCGGCAAGGAGGAGCGCTACGACCTCATGGAGGCGGAGGTGCGGCTCCTCAAGGCACTGTGGACGGCGGATAGGCCGGTCGAGACCGAAGGCCGCTTCCACCGGCTCAAGGGGGCAGTCATCCGGCCGCGTGCGTTCCAGCAGCCACACCCGCGCTTCTATCTGGGCGGCGGCTCGCGGCAGGCCTGGGAGGTGTCGGCGCGCCATTCCGACGTGCATCTCTTCTGGGGCGACACGCCGGAGCGCATTGCCGACAACATCGCCGACATCCGCAAGCTCGCCGCCAAGCACGGCCGCGAGCTCGAGATCAGCTTCGGCATGCGGCTGCAGATCGTCTGCCGCGAGCGCGAGGCCGATGCCTGGGCCGCCGCCGAGGCGCTGGTCGCGCGCACCAGCGAGAAGGACCGCGACCGCGTGCTCGCCCGCACCGCGACATCGGAGGCGAACCGCCGCGTGCAGGAGCTCGCCCGCGAGAAAGGGCCGCTGATCGCGCCC
>JBFWQN010000358.1:0-5794 GCA_050249405.1 Hyphomicrobiaceae bacterium
CATCAGCAGTGCCAACGAAGGCAGCACCGGAGGCGGAGGCTCCATCAGCAGCGCAAGCGACGGCAGCACCGGAGGCGGAGGCTCCATCAGCAGTGCCAACGAAGGCAGCACCGGAGGCGGAGGCTCCATCAGCAGCGCAAGCGACGGCAGCACCGGAGGCACCGGTGTCGACGGGGGCGACAACGACGTGTCGATCGAGGCCAGCCGACGCGCGTCCGGCGCCACCGCGACCGCAGGCGGCAGCCGCTCGGGCGCCGCCATCCTCTCGACGGCGACCACCAGCGGCGGCAATTGCGCGACGAGCTGCCGCCCCGCGCGCTCGAGACCGAGCGAGAAGGCGATGATGAGGAACGGTGCCAGCAGCAAGGCCAGCGGCAACGAATCGTCTCGCGTAGCCGCCATGCTCCGTGCGAGCGCTCGCGCATCCCGCCAGGCAACTCGCGGCGGCGCAATCCGGGCGAGCGACAGCGCAGCCACAAAGCCCCGCGCCCCTTCGCGCCTCACACGGCTACCGGTGATCGTCGTAGTGCCGGGGACTGATTTTGTTTTCCGCGTGGATGTGTCGCTCGCGTGCGGCTTGCCGCTGTCGAGCGGACGCTTCCTCGCCTTGGCGCGGTGCGGCTTGTTGTGCTTTTTCACCTGCGCCCCCCGGGCTACCCCACACTAGCGCCCGTCGAGAGCCATCTCCCCGCCCCACGCATGCGGGATGCACCCTCGACGAATTCCAACTTATTTCTCAATGGTTACGGTTACAAGCAGGTAAATTTTATCAGCATTGCATCTCCATCTCGAGCCCCACCATGCGGCGGATGTCGGCCGGCGTGGCACCCCGGCCACGCAACTCGGCGAGGCTCGTGTCTCCGGCCCGTTTGGCGAGCTTCCGGCCGTCCGCATCGACGATCAGCCGGTGATGCCGGTAGAGCGGCTCTGGAAGCCCGAGCAGCACCTGTAGCAGCCTGTGGATATCCGTCGCGGCGCGGAGATCGGCCCCGCGCACCACATGACTGATGTCCTGGCGCGCATCGTCGACGACCACGGCCAGATGATAGCTGGCGGCGGTCTCCTTGCGCACGATGACCACGTCCCCCCAGCGCATCGGGTCGGCCATCACCCTGCGCGGAGCGTCGCCATCGGTCTCGATCTCGGTGTAGGTGATCGGGGCGCCCCCTGTCGCGCCCAGCGCCAGCGCGACCGCACGCCCCATGTCGAGGCGCAAGGCATAGGCCTCCCCAGCCGCCATCCGGCGCGCAGCCTCGTCGGCCGCGAGGCCGCGGTAGAGCCCCGGATAGATCGGCGCCCCGTCCGGGTCCACCTGTCCCGGCACCGCCGCGGCCTGGATCTCCTGCCGCGTCGCGAAGCAGGGGTAGAGCAGTCCCATTCCGGCCAGCCGGTCGGCGGCCGCCGCATAGACGGCGAGGTGCTCCGACTGACGCAGGATTGGACCGTCCGAGCGCACACCCAGCCATTCGAGGTCTTCGAGCATCGCCTGTGCGTAGTCCGGCCGGCAGCGGGTGAGGTCTGTATCCTCGATCCGGATCAGGAAGCGGCCACCGAGCCGTCGCACCAGCTCGACGTTGACGAGAGCCGACAGCGCATGCCCGAGATGCAGCCGCCCCGTCGGGCTCGGCGCGAAGCGCAGCACGGGCTGCCCGGGCTTGGCGGCTGGAGGCGCGCCGGTCATTTGCAGCTTCCACTTCGGCGGCTAGACTTCTCGCACCGCCGACCCGGCAGCGCCTGCCGGAGATTTTGGATCGCTCGAGCCCACATGGCCGCCAGACGTACCCCAGTGCCGCGCCTCATCGAGACCGAGGCCGATCTCGAGAATGGCATCAGGGCTTTGCGGCGCAAGTGCGCCGTCGCCCGCCTCATGCACGACGCCGCCGGCGTGCCGCCGCTCCGTCGCCGCGCCGCCGGCTTCGAGGGCCTGTCGCGGATCGTCGTCGGCCAGCAACTATCGGTTGCGAGTGCAGCCGCCATCTGGAGCCGCACGGCAGCGGCAGTCACACCATTCGAGGCACCACAGCTGATCGCGACGCCCGACGAGACGTTGCGAGGCGCCGGCCTCTCGGTCGGCAAGGTGCGCACGCTGCGCGCGCTCGCGGCGGCAGTGACCGGCCGGAGCCTCGACTTGGAGCAGCTCTCCGCGGCACCGGACGAGGCCGTGCACGAGGCGCTCTGCTCCGTGACCGGAATCGGCCCCTGGACGGCGGATATCTACATCATGTTCTGCCTGGGACGCGTCGACGCCTTCGCCCCCGGCGATCTCGCCTTGCAGGTAGCCTTGCAGATGGCGGCCGGCCTCGACGCCCGCCCGACCGCCAAGGAGCTCGCGGCCTACGCGGAGCGCTGGCGCCCTTGGCGCAGCGTGGCAGCCCATCTGCTGTGGGCCTACTACAAGGTGCGCAAGGAAACGGTGACCGCGGTGCCGGTATAGGTGGCTCCGTCTGGCGCCTCGAGCCGGCCCGCGTTGCGAGCCATAGCAGGCGCGATCACGACGGCACAGTCGTGTCCACGATGAACTCGGCGCCTGCCCGGTTGTCGTGGCTCCATCTGATCGTGCAGCGTCGGCACAAATTGAGGCTGGGAACCCAGAGCTCGAACTGCTCGCCATCCGGAACCGGCTCGTGCACCAGGAGGCCCGACCCGCTGGACGACAGGTTGGTGACGATGCAGATGCGCGTCTCCGACCCTGCGAGAGACTGCAGGGTAGCTGCTCTGAACAGCGGCAGCCGCGGGTGGCGGCGACGCTGAATGTCCGCTCCGTCCACTAGCTCCGGCATATGACCTCGCGGCTCGGCTGCGAATGGTGACTGCGATTATCGCCAGTTCCGTAAGATTACGGGGTCGAAAGTTAAGAGCATAATAAAATCAAACAAATTATTTGATACATTCTACAAATAATCGGCACCGAAGCACGCACTGCGACAGGAGCCACCCGCAAGGAAAACACCGAAACCACGCCATTTGGCGCTCTAGTCTCCCAAAGTCGTGCACTTTGGGTCCTACTGAGGTTCTTAAGAATTATCCTCGATATTCGAAGATGAGTTCGGAAGGCTCCTACGGTCGCGCACGAGCCAGAGGCCGCTCAAGAGCCCCCGCTTCCGGTGCTCATGGATATTGCATCGAGGAACGCACCCTGATGAGATCGAGCGATCTTGCAACCGGCGCCTCGCCACGCAGGCGCGTGCTGAAGAGCGGCACCGCGATCTTCAATCTCAGACGATCGACCTTGCCGTGCGTCGTCCGCGAAATTTCCGACGATGGCGCCAAGCTCGAGGTGCATCAGGGCCTCGGCCTCCCCGACCAATTCGAGCTCAGGATCGACTTGGAGGGACTGGAGGTCGGCTGCGAGGTTGTATGGCGAAAGGCCTATTCGGTCGGCGTCCGGTTCGTGCGCCCCCTGTCGCCCGGAACATCGACAGCTCGCGCCCACCGCCGGGACGAGCACGTCGGCCTGCCGGCGCCGAGCGCCAGGCCAAATGCTGCCGACCATGTCGCGAGATCGCCGGAGCGGGGCAACGCCTCGTCACAAGGCAGCTCGCCTGTCCCACCCGCTGAGGCTGCACCGTCAGCGCCGCCGATCCACATTCTCGTCGCCGACGACGATGCCGACGATCGCATGCTGCTGCAGTCCGCGTTCGAGGCGGGCAAGCTGGCAAGCTCGTTCTCGTTCGTCGGCGACGGGCTGGAGTTGCTGAGGTACCTCAAGAAGGAGCCACCCTTCGAGAACGCGCCAATGCCAGGCTTCGTCCTGCTCGACCTCAACATGCCCAAGATGGACGGCAGGATGGCACTCAGACACATCCGCTCGAACTCGGCCATGCGGCGCCTGCCGATCATCATTCTCTCGGATTCCGACAACGAGAGCGATATCGAAAGGGCCTACGAGCTCGGCGTCTCCGGCTACTTCCCAAAGCCGGGAACGCTCGATGACACGATGGATCTGATCAACACCATCAGTCTTTACTGGCGTCGCGTTGCCGCGCCGCAGCGGCGCTAGCCGGCGATGGCTCGCCGGCCGCTGCCGCGTCAACTCCGCCCATACACGTTCGGCTGATACATGCCGCGGCCGCGTACGACCGCAGCGAATGCCATGTCGGCGGTCCAGGTGGTGAAAACCGTCGCCGTCTCGGGACGCTGCTCGGCCTCGCGATCGTTGTTGCCGTGCGTGATGACGAACTCGTGGCCGGATGTTCCGACCAGCTCCAGCCGGTAGCAGCGAAACGCGCTGCCGATGTCCTCCGGCCGCCAGATCAGCCAGGAGATGTCGTTCGGCAAGACCGCCTCGGCCTCCAGATGCTCGGCCCGCGGGCTGAGCTTCGCCCGGTAGCCCCAGCCGGCCGGCAGGTGGGCATGCAGCATCCCGGCGACGGTGCGCCGGACCTGGTCGATCGGCACCGCCGGCACGGGCTACCTCACCCGCTCGAGCTTCTGCAGCGAGCGCAGCGGTCGCGGCATGGTCTGGCCGGGGAAGCTCGTCGGCCAGTTGGTGTAGGCGACCTCCCCGACATAGATGTCCCCGCGCGAATCGATGGCGAGCCCATGTGGGGACATGAAGCGGCCGACCTCGGTGCCGGGCCCCTCCGTGCCGCCGAGCCGCGAGATGAGCTTGCCCTCGTGATCGACCACCGAGAGCCGCGGTCCGAGGTTGCGGTACTTGAGGTTCACGGGCATGCCGGGACCGAGCTCGCCGACGAAGAACGTCGGCTTCGTGGTGCCCTTGCCGCACGAGCAGTAGAGCGCGCTCGGCCGGTGCAGGTTCTTCCACTCGGTCTCGTAGCGGCCGTTGCCGTCGAACACCTGCACGCGATGATTCTCGCGATCGGCGACGTAAACCCAGCCGTCGTCATCCGTGACGATGTTGTGCACGAGGTTGAACTCGCCGGGTCCGGTTCCGGTGTGGCCCCAGGTCTGGAGCAGCTTGCCGTCGGGCGAGAACTTGTGCACGCACGAGTTGCCGTAGCCGTCGGAGACGTAGATTTCGCCTTTCGGCGACAGCGCCGTGTGCGTGCAGCGGTGGAACGGCTCGTTCGACATGAAGGGCGCCGGCCGGCCGGGCACGCCCATCGTCATCAGCACTTTGCCATCGGCCGTGCATTTGCGCACCGAATGGTCGCCGTCGTCGGTGCAATAGAGAATGTCGTCCTTGTCGATGTGCAATCCGTGCGCCCGCTTGAAGACGCCCTCGCCCCAGCTCTTGATGAAGTTGCCCTCGCGGTCGAAGACGATCATCGGGTGCTCGCCGCGATTGAAGACGTAGACTCGATCCTTCGAGTCGACGCCGACAGCGGCGCAGTCCATGAACTCCCAGCCGTCGGGCAGCTTCGCCCAACTCTCGACGACGCGGTAGCGATGCTCGCCCGTACCCAGAATGACCGACATGGGGGCTCCTCCGGTTGGTCTGCCGAGAGTTTGGGATCAGAGGACCGGACCCGGTCAAGTGAAAGATGTTCGTTTCGCGACGGAGGAGACCATGTGCTCCGCTTCCGCCGGAAAGTCTGTTGCGCGCTGCTGCCGCCACTTGCGATCAGCGGCGTCTGGACTAAATCGCGATCACCGTGGCCGATCGCTTTCGCGAGCAGCGAGGTTGCGACGGGACCCCGGTGCGGTGCTACGGTTCGTCTCCCCTCAAGGTGTCTCGAAGGAGCCACTCATGTCACGTTCCTACCGGCCGGTTCTCGGGCTCTTGTGCGCCGCCGCACTGGCAGGCGCCGCAATGCTGCCCGGCCGTGCCATCGCGCAGGAGCCGATCCGTGTCGGCGAGCTCAACAGCTACAAGGCCATCCCCGCTTTC